>JABJQE010000251.1 GCA_018663565.1 Phycisphaerae bacterium | reverse complement strand
CGGCACACCGCAAAGTCATGATCGTCGCGCGGGCCGTCCATATGCACCGAGAACGTGAGGTACTTCGTAGGTTCGAACCACCCGGCCTCAAGTTTCTCTTTGAGCAGAATTGCATTGGTGCAGAGGTAGATGTATTTCTTGCGTTTGACGAGTTCTTGCACGAGTTCGCGGATGGGCCCATACAGAAGCGGTTCGCCGCCGGGAATGGACACCATTGGGGCGCCACATTCATCAACAGCTCGAAGAGCGTCGTCCAGAGGCATATCTTTTCGCAGAATGTGGGTGGGGTACTGTATTTTGCCACACCCAGCGCAGGCCAGATTGCATCGAAAGAGCGGCTCGAGCATGAGCACGAGGGGATACTTTTTGTTCCCACGCAATCGTTGGCCCAGAACGTAGCTGGTGACGGTCCACATTTGGCTGACAGGTACACCCATGGGCGGAGATTGTATCACCCTCTCAGTCCGTGATTTCCATTGTGTTTTTTGAGGCCTTGGGTGAACTTCAGTGGCCCCGCGGGGGTATCAACACCATGCTTGCACTCCAATTGCAACCCACGGTATCCCTGTGCCCTTTTCGCGACGCCTCGGCTATGATCGCCGAAGTGATGCTCGAAGCGGTTCGGGCACAAGTGAAGGTTTGGCCGCGGCCTGCGGTCAGGGAGTGTCGAGAGGCCGTGCAGTCGGTAACTACTCAGAGTGACGAGGCCCTTCTTGAGGCCCATCTTGCCGGTGACGAGGGGGCCTTTACGACCCTTGTCTCGCGGTATGCCCGTGAATTAGTGCCGTATCTCGCTCGCGTGACTGGATCTCGCGCTACGGCCGATGATGTATTTCAAGAGGCTTTCTTGCAAGTACACCAATCTGCCCACACTTTTGACCTATCGCGGCGGTTCAAGCCGTGGCTGTACACCATTGCTGTCAATAAGGCACGTGACTGGCATCGCCGCCAGTCGCGTCGCCGGGCGATGTCATTGTCTACTCCGATCGGATCGGATGGCGATGGCGTCGGAATCATCGACCTCATTGAGGGCGATTCGGTAGTTCCCACCGAAGGGATCGAACGAGCCGAACTCGCGAGTCGGGTTCGCGATGCAGTTGACAGCATGCCGCATCACTTGCGTGAAATCATCTTGTTGAGCTACTTCCAAAAAATGAGTTACAACCAAATTTCTGAAACACTCCAGGTACCGCTTGGTACCGTCAAGAGCAGGCTGCACGCAGCAGTTGCTTCGTTCGCTCAGGCCTGGGGGCAATGCGGAAACGATGAGCAAGGGGGCGGCGCATGACCAAGCCCAATGACAATCGCCCAACCATTACGCAAGCTGATGCGATGGCGATTGACCACCTCGCGGCTGATGGATTCGATTCTGAACTCTTACAGTCGCTCGCAGGTGACGAGAGAATACGCGGAGAAGCTGCAGTTTCACTACTTTCGCTGCTTGATGAGTATCCCTCCGAAGAGTTGTCTGCCGAAGATGAACAAACACTTGTCGATGCAACCATGGCTCGTATTTGTCGCGCTGAGGATGATCGCCGTGACCGAATGAAGATGGACAACCAACCGGTCATGCTCGGCCGCGGTCTTCGCTTCCGCATCGCAGAGGGATTCGCCGTGGCCGCAGTGCTCGCAATGGCAGCAGCGACGTTGTGGTCATTTGGGACATCGGCGAGCTCAAATGGATTTTCCGAAACTACCCATCGTAATCTGAGCGAGTTGCACGCGGGCCTTTCCGGTTTTCAAGATGCAAACGATGGCGCCGCACCATTGGTAAATGTGTCCCGTCCAGTCGCCAGGCTTCTGGGCGATCGTGATGCACAACTGTTGGACCTGCACATGGTCGCGTCGCAAGGTCACTGCAGCATGGAGTCCATGCGAAACCCGCGTCGACCTGGCAATGGTCAACACGGGTTTTCTTATGCGACCTTGTCGGCGAATCAGCAGCCTCTGCTGAGTGATGCCCGGGTCATCTTGATTGGTGATCGGAACCCGGCGCTTGCCGGGATGCTGAGCGGGCAGGCCTATGCCGCCGCGATGGCCGCACATTCGACTCATGACCGACTTATCGCCCGGCCGAGCACACTCTTTGCTGACGGCCATACTGAGGATCTTGGTGATGCGGCCTGCCGCGGTGACTGTATCTGGTCCATCGATCCCGCCGTAGACCCAGCTCCAATCGAGATTTTCCTCGCTCACTGACCCGCAAGGTGGATTTGGGGTCCACGGCCAGCCCATGGCGGGCAGGCTCAGAAACCTGCGTCATCCGAGTACCTTGCTTCAGAATCCCGGCTCGTCTAGACTACGCGGCTCGCCCCTTGAAGGGGCATCACCTCAGGAGCCGATCGATGCCGAAGAATAAGCCAAACAAGGGACTCCTCAAGCGGATCCGGATTACCAAGTCCGGTCGCGTGAAGTCCAAGCCAGCCTTCAGCGGTCACCTGCGAAGCCACAAGTCCGGTGAGACGATGCGGTCCTACCGCAAGGCGAAGTATGCCCATGCATCAGATGTCAAGCGTGCTGCAGCCATGTTGCACTGCCGCATTGTGGCTGGTGATAAGACACAGGTAAACAAGACCGAGTCCCCAGAGGACTGAGTACGACACACACGATCTGATGTCGGGTGAAGCGGTCGGATGAGCCGGCCCCCCGAGTCAGGCGAGGAGCATATTTATGCCACGCGTTCGCAAAGGTGCGGCCACCGTAAAGGCCAGAAAACGAATTCTTCGAGCAGCTCGCGGGTATTGGGGAACCAAGCACCGCCATAAGCAACAGGCCAAGGTCGCGTTGCTTCGTGCTGGTCAATTCTCATATCGCGATCGCCGCAATCGTCGTCGAGATTTCCGACGCTTGTGGATTACCCGCATCTCAGCAGCATGCCGAATGCGGGGCACGCGGTACAGTCGATTTATGAATGGCCTAGCCCAAGCTGGCATTTTGCTCAACCGCAAGATGCTGAGCCAGATCGCCATTGAAGATCCAGCCACCTTTGACGCCTTGGTAACGCAGTCCGAAGCGTCAACAACAGCTTGTAAGGCTTCGGCCTGATCCGCTGCCGACGTGGCACGCTTTCTGATTGAAGCAGTCCGCAAACGGAAGGAAGTTGGCGCAATTGCCGCTTCTGGCCGGCATTTAGCTCGTGCGATCACTGATACGATCGGTGTTGGCGAGCAGGTTGACCGGGTTCTTGAAGTTGGCGCCGGGACAGGTGCCTTCACCGGGAAGATTCTGG
>JABJQE010000005.1 GCA_018663565.1 Phycisphaerae bacterium | reverse complement strand
TGCACGCCACGGGTATACGGGAACTGCCCGGGTTCACCAATCCGCTCGTGGGGTTGACTCGCATCGCCTGGTGCAGTGGTCGGTACCTGGTCCGGCTCATAGACTCGGTCAATGACATAGCCAGAAAGGCTCACGGTGGCCGGGTCGGCTGACCCACCGCCCGCTGGCGTGGTTGTATTGCTGTGATCTGATGTGGTCATGAACGCATCCCTTATCCCGGAGAGTGAACGGCAGGAGGCGATTTTAGCACAGGTCTCAGGCAGGATCACGCACTCTTTGGGGCAGTTTTAGTCTCATCATCCGCCCCATCATCGAGGAGGTCCACAGGTGGGGGTGGCGGAGTGCTATCTGTTGGTTCGGCGAGCGTTTCGTCGGCACTGGCGGGGGCTGCCGTGGCGGGCTCGCGTGCCGCAGGTGGCTCGACTGCCTGCTCTGAAATTCGCCGAAACGGACCGCTCGGGACCGTGGCGTGATGAGCGGGGACCTTGACGGTCGAGCCTGCCGGGACGATTTCCCAGTGCATACTTTGCACGTCATCGGGTGTGCTAGGCGGTGTCCACATATCAAAGAAGTGCAGCGTGAGATCACTGCCCTTCGGGACATCAACCTCAAAGACACGATCGCCTGTTCGGATGTCGGTTACCCATACGCGGCGTGTGTGGCCTGTATCTGTCCACGTCATGGTGGAGAGTGGCGCGTTTGCGTGATCGTCAATCGGTGTGGCTGGGGTGAGTGGTGTGGCGGGAATAGATGTGGTGTCTACTGTCATTGCAGGTGTTGGTGCGGCCGTGGGGGTGGACTCACTTGGTGCGGGTTCAGTTGGTGTAATCGTTTCCGTTGGCTGGGCCGGCGCGTCCACTTCTGGTGCTGCGGGAGTTGGGTCGACGACAGGTGCCGGCGGGTCGGCGCCTGGTGTTTCTGGCTTGGGTTCGTTTGCCGCGAGCTCTTTGGCAGGTATCTCAGGCTGTGTTGGTTTCGGTACTGGTACAACAATCGTCGGCTTTGGCGCGGCCGCCTCGGGCAATGGCACATCAAGTGGTTCAACAGGGCGGGTTGGATCCATCGGCGTGTAGTCCTCGGGAGATCGCATGAAGACATCAAGGCGACGGTTCCATGCAGCAGGGAGGTCAACAGATTCATCGAGACCCCCGGTCGTACTGCCGAGCGTGTGAACCGTGTACTTCATGTAGTACTGCGAGCCGCCGTCTTTGCGGCTGGGACCGTCCCTGCGGCTGGTTCGGTACTTGAAAAACTGAACGGAGAGTTGCTTGCCGAGCGGGATATCAAGTTCGAAGACAGTTTCGCCGGTTCGCGTATCCACAATCACGACGGTCTTGGGAACGGCCGCCGTTGACTGGAATGTCATAGGACTCCACGTGCCGGCTGCCGAGGGCATGTACCCACCATCGTGCATGGTGCAGCCGACTCCGAAAAGGGTTGACAGTAGTGTGAGGGCAAGTGCTGCGAAACGACCATGCATCGAGGGGGTCTCCTTGGGGGTGACAACGGTGCCTATCCTAACTTGAACGGGGGGTTTCCACCGGTCTGAGATCCCTTCCGGTAGCCTGCTCGTTATGTTTCACTGCCGCATCGGCCATGGCTATGACCTGCATCGACTAGAGCCCCACGCTCCAAGTGGGGCTGGCCGGCCCTTTGTGCTTGGTGGAATAGCCTTCGATCATCCTACTGGCCCTGTTGGTCATTCAGATGGGGACGCGGTGTTGCATGCCGTCACCGACGCCTTGCTTGGTGCGATTGGCGAACCTGATATTGGCCAGCTCTTTCCTAATGATGATCCACAGCATGACGGTGCAGATAGCGCGGTTTTTGTGCAGGAGGCCATTCGTCGCGTACGTGAGCGAGGGCTGCGGATTGGCAATATTGATATCACGGTTGTGTGCGAGCGGCCTAAGATCGGTCCTCGCAAGGCCGAAATGATCGATCGTGTGGCATCACTTCTTGGCTGCGAGAAGAGCGATGTGAATCTCAAAGGCAAGACTCACGAGGGCGTGGACGCGATAGGCGAGGGGCGGGCGATTGAAGTTCATGTGGTGGCGCTCCTTGCTTCTGCGGAGTCGAGCGCCAAGGATCACCGGTAGATGATTGCTATTTTCATTCTTGCTGTTGTTGCATTCTTCGCAGATGTATCAACGCCACCGGCCGTGCTTAGCCCGATTGATGCCGCGCTTGAGTCTATTGAGGAGTCAGGCGATGACCTGCAGGTCTTTACAGCCACGGTGGCCTATCGTAAGGATGACGCGCTGCTCGGAAGTAAGGAACTGCGTACGGGCACCATAGTGTTTGACTCACGCGATCCGAATCCCACTCGGCTCGCGGTCGACTTTGACACCCGCATTGTGAACCGTCGCCGCCGCAGTGAGTCAAAGCGAATCATCTTTGATGGCAGTTGGCTCGTGGAATGCGACGATGTCTCCAAGCAGTTCATCAAGCGACAAATCGTAGCCCCAGGTGATCATGCAGACCCCATGCGACTTGGCGGGCCGTTCCCGCTTCCGATTGGACAGAAGCGAGCCGACGTGTTGAAGCGGTTTACGGCTACGCTGATAGCCGAGCCACCCGATTCGTTTGTTGTGTCGAAGAACGACGAGCGGTCGCCGGTGGGCCTTCGCCTCGTGCCCCGAGCGGGAACAACCGAAGCGAAAGATTGGTCCACAATTGATCTGTGGTACGACCGCTGCACGTGGTGGCCCATTGGGGTTCTGGCTACAGAAACGAATGGTGACGCACGTCGAATCCGACTGGACAACCTGAAGACCCACGAGCAGTTGCCCGAGGAATCTGCATTATTGCTTTCGATTGATGAGCCAGGCGAAGGGTGGTCCGTCGACGTTCGGCCGTGGGTCAACTGATCACTCTGATTCGATGCGGTCAGATTCCAACATCTTGCGCATCGAACGATCGAGCATCTTGGGGAAGTAGGTGCGAATCGCAGCCGATAGCCGAATGAGTTTGCTCGTCCAGACTTCAGGCACCGGTCGGCGGAGGCACTTAACAATGGCCGAGGCAATGCGATCCGGGGTCTGTTGAAACATCTTTGGCGTGTGATCAATTCCGCTGCGTGTACCGGTTCGCCCACTGAGGTTGGCTGAGACATCGAAGAAGTCAGTCACAATTGTGCCCGGGTGCACGGTTGAGACATGAATGCCGGCCGGGGCGAGTTCAAGTCGCATGGCCTGACAGTATAAATCTTGGGCGGCCTTTGTTGCGGCATAGGCGCCGTGGTAGGGCGGCGCAAATTTCGAGACGCATGAAGCGGTCGCGAGAAGATGCCCACCCTGCTGGCGTGCAATCATGCGGCGGGCGGCCTCTTGAAGCAGGAGGTGGGTCGAGAAGAAATTGACTTCGAAGATCTCTCGCATGGCGGCCTCACTGGTGCCGTGCGCTGTTCGATCGAGACCGTGCCCAGCGTTTGCCAAAACCGCCCAAGGAGGACCAAATGCCTCTTCGGCCGAATCAAGCAGTGTGGGTACGTGATCAGGATCAGTCACGTCAACCTGAACAATAAGACCACGGTCAAGTTGGTTACAAACAGTCTGGAGCGGCTCGAGTCGTCTGCCCGCAATGACTACGGGCATCCGGGCGGCGTTGCAGGCGATTGCAGTTGCAGCGCCAATACCGGTGCCCCCGCCAGTGATCACGATGGGCCGTCCTTCAAGATGTACACGCGATGCCATGGCTAGGTTTGCAGGACGCCGGTGCGAAACGACTCTTCAATCGGGAAGGTTGAGGCAATTTGTAACGCCGCCGAGAGTTCATTACGCGTCTCATGCGGTTCAATGATGCGATCAACCCATTCTCGTGCTGCGCCGTATCGAATGTCTTGTTGCTCGTTGTATGAAGCTGAAATGGCCTCAAGGAGCTGCGATCGTTCTTCTTCGTCAATTTCTTCGCCACGACGTTTCCGTGCTGCGAGATCGATTTGTAGAAGTGTGCCCGCAGCACTTTGGGCGCTCATGACGGCACACCGGCTACTTGGCCAGGCGAGCGTAAGGAATGGATCAAAGGCGCGGCCACACATGGCGTAGTTTCCCGCCCCATATGAGCCACCGGTGATAAGGCTGATCTTTGGAACGATGCTATTGCTCATTGCATTGACCATCTTGGCGCCGCTTCGAATGATGCCCGCTTGTTCGCTGTCTCGGCCAACCATAAATCCAGTTGTGTCGTGTACGAAGATGATTGGAATATGCTTTTGGTTGCAGTCCATGATGAACCGAGCGGCCTTGTCGGCGCTTTCCACGTACACCACTGCTGGCATATTCAATGAGCGAGATGGCCCCTCTTTGCCGCCCGGCATGATCCGATCTGTCAATTTGCGTTGGTTGGCCACGATGCCACATGGCCAGCCAGAAATCCTTGCATATCCACAGACGATTGATCCGCCAAATTCGGCGCGGTACTCATTCCATGAGTGGTTATCTACGACGCTCTCGAGTAACTCAACAACGTCGTACTGCTCGTGTGGGTCGGCAGAGAACACGTCATAAACCGCGGCAGGTTCGTGTATAGGTGGTGCGGCCTCAATGGGTGAATCTTGCATCGGCGGCGTCTTCATGTCAGCGAGCATGATGTCACGAAGTCGCTTCAGACAGGATTTGTCATCCTTCTCTCGGAAGTCGACCGTTCCCGAAATTGATGCGTGCATCTCGGCGCCGCCAAGGTCTTCGCTGTCGACCTCTTGTCCAATAGCGGCCTTGACGAGTGCTGGACCTGCCAGATAAAGGCCGCTGCCCTCGGTCATCAAGATGACATCAGAAAGCACTGGTAAGTATCCACCACCCGCAACACAGTTACCCATGATGGCCGCGATTTGTGGAACGCCCGCTGCAGATATCACAGCGTTGTTGCGGAAGACACGACCAAAGTCATCGGTGTCTGGGAATACATCTTCTTGAAGTGGAAGGAAGACACCCGCTGAGTCGACGAGGTAGATCAATGGGAGGCGAGCGCGAAGGGCGATCATTTGGGCGCGAATGATCTTCTTGCACGTCATCGGGAAGAATGCGCCCGCTTTGACGGTGGCGTCATTGGCCACAATCATGCAGAGGCGGCCCCCGACTGGAGCAATCGTGGTGACAACACCCGCGGCTGGTGCGCCGCCATATTCTTTGTACATCCCCCACGCTGCAAAGAGTCCGCACTCGAAGTGATAGCCGCCCGGGTCCACGAGGTGCTCGATGCGTTCGCGTGCTGTCAGACGTCCGTGGCGGTGTTGGCGTGCGATGCCCTTGTCGCCACCACCGAGTTTGATCGTGGCGGCTTCAGCGAGGTAGTCCTCGTTGGCCGAGTGGAGTTCGCATGGTTGAGTCGTCATTTGGTTGGTCAGGATACCGCTCAGCGTCCCTCGGAGTGATCACTCCACGCGTCGAACGCGTAGTTTGATGACGCGAGTGGGTTCGGCCTCGAGGACCTCAAACTCAAGCCCATCTACCACATGTGATTCGCCAGAGGCCGGGACATGGCCAACACAGGCAGTAAACCACCCGCCGACAGTGTCGTATTCATCGTCCTCGGGCAGCGAGGAATCGGCGGCCTCATTGAAATCATCAATATGGAACCGTCCATCGACTTCCCAGGTGTTGGCGTCGGTTTCAAGCAAGACTGGCTCGTCTTCATCATCATTGCCCTCGTGCTCGTCATAGATCTCGCCCACGATCTCCTCGAGGACGTCTTCAATGGTGGCAAGGCCAGCTGTGCCGCCGTATTCATCAACGACAATTGCCATGTGCACTTCGGCTTGTTGAAAGTCAGCAAGCAAGTCCGCGACGGGCTTGGTTTCTGGAATAACGATCGGCCTTCGCAAAAGTGGCCGAAGTTCAAATCCAGAGGCATCTTCGCCAAGGAACGGGATGAGATCCTTTACATACAGAATGCCGTCAATATGGTCGAGGTCTTCTTCGAAGACGGGAATACGCGAGTGGCCAGCGCTCAAGATGAACGCTCGAATGACACCGAGATCGTCGGTCATTTCAATGCCTTCGATATCGATTCGAGGTGTCATGACTTCGCCTACGTCGGTGGTGGTGAAATCAAAGACATTCTCTATGAGTGTCTTGGCGCCTGCTGCAAGTTCGCCCTCGCGTTGTTTGGCATCGATACTTCGAAGCAGTTCGGCCTCGGCGTCGCTTGTTCGACCGTTGGGTTGCATGGCGGCGCCGCTGAGTCGCTTGATGACCTCATTGACAAAGGCGGAGACCCATGACACCACGGGCGCAATTGTTGCGGCGAACCGAAGAACCCAGAGGCACCCTTGGAGCAGCGCGCCGCCGGACCACTTTGCAATGGCTGGCGCAATAATTGAATTGGAGAGCCACAGCAGCGGGACGGCCGAAATGCCGGCCGCAAAGAGCTGTCCAGCCCAATTCGAATTGCCTGATGGAGCCCAGCCTGCGATGGCGGTGGCCCAGACAGCGAGAAAGAGCACCTGGAGAAAGTGAGCAGCAAGAGATAGAACGTCGCCGACCGCGTCTGCGCGACGTTCAAGATGGACAGCGAGTGCTTCGCGGCCAGTCTTTTCGAGATACTCACCAAATTCGCTGCGTGGTCCATTGCGGAGTGCGCGTTCAAGCGCTGCAAACCAACAGGCAAGTCCTAAGGCAACGAGTGCAAGAAAGGCAGTCATTGGCGTGGCCTCCGAGGGGCGTAGACGGCGTCGTGGCCAATTGCAGCAAGCAGGCGATCTTCTTCGGTATGCATGCGAGCAGAGGCAGCGTCGTCGTGGTCGTCGAATCCACAACAGTGCAGGAGGCCGTGGACGATATAGAGCAGGAGTTCAGCATCTTCGGAGTGCTTGTGCTCGGTTGCTGCGCGAATCGCCTCGTCGAGGCAAACGGCAATATCAACCTCAAGTGGTCCCTCGGTACTCGTCTCGAACGTGATGACATCGGTGGTGGTCGAGAGGTTGTGCCACTTCGAGTGAAGTTCGATCATGGAAGCATCATCCATGACAGAAATGCCCACACGCGTTACTGGCCGGGGAAGGTGCGCGAGAACAGCGTGCACCTGCGAACGCAACGCAGCAATTCGTTCATCGCTGATGAGCGTTGAACTGAGCGTGAGGTCAACAGGGTCTGATGCGGGGCGAGGCGTCCGTTCGGGGGGGACGTCGCCCTCGGTCGACGAGCCTAGCTCGTCTCGGTCATCGCAGCCTGGATTCGGCTGCGCGGTGCAGGGGGTGTTCATCGGTGTATTCCGTAGCGTCGCCGAAAGTGACGCTCGCATCTCCTCAAACTGGTTATTCAGGGGTCCTAGCCTACCCGGCAGAGCGTAGCCGGGCCAACGGAAAGGTCAGGATGTAGACCCAACCGCCGCCCTAGCAGCTGTAGGGGCGATACGAGCCTCGAATTCTGAGCGGAACTTGTCCACGAGGGTTCTCGTGGCCCAGCTCGTGCCATCGGCGAGACCGCAAATGGTGGTGCCGGGCATAGAGCCCATTGAACCAGCGACTTCGGTCAATAGGTCGAGATCTCTGGCCTTGGCCTCGCCACGTTCAATCTTGAGCAGCAGTTTGTAGACCCACTGCGAGCCATCACGGCATGGTGTGCATTGTCCGCAGGATTCATTTTTGAAGAATCGGGCAATGTTGCGGGCCACCATCACCATATCGGTGCCCTCGTCGAACATGATTGGACAGGCTGTGCCAAGACCCATGATGCCGTACTTGCGACCGATGTCAAAGTCGAGCGCGGCGTCAAACTCACTGGTGTCAAGGACACCCATGCTTACGCCGCCTGGGATTGAAGCCTTGTACGCGCGACCACCCTTCATGCCTTGGCAGTAGTCATTGCTCTGGACGATATCTTTGATTGATGTCCCGAGGCCTACTTCGTAGACGCCAGTACGATTGACGTGTCCTGAGACCCCAACGAGCTTGGTACCAAACGACGCTGGTTGCCCAATCGTTGACTCGACACCCATGCTGGTATACCACTCGGCTCCGCGCTCAATAATGTGCGGCACGGCACAGAGTGTTTCGACGTTGTTGACAATGGTCGGCCGACCGAAGAGCCCCTTGACTGCAGGGAATGGCGGCTTGATACGAGGCCATCCGCGCTTGCCCTCGATGGCTTCGAGCAATGCGGTTTCTTCTCCGCAGATGTATGCGCCGGCGCTGCGGTGCAGGTGGCAGTCGACCGAAAAGTCAACGGCGCCTTTGAGCAGACCTTGTGGCCCAAAGATGCCCAGTTCATACGCTTCAGCGATTGCCATTCGCATCGTGTCGGCTTGATGTCGGTACTCGCCCCGCAGGAAGAAGTAGGCGGTGTCGAGCCGGCAGGCCCAGCACGCAATGGCGATACCTTCGAGAATCTGGTGTGGGTCGAAGTCAACGAGCAATCGGTCTTTGAATGTGCCTGGCTCGGCCTCGTCGCAATTCACAGCGAGGTAGCGACGGCCGCCGTCTGGCTCGGGCAGAAATCCCCACTTGACTCCAGCGGGGAAGCCAGCGCCGCCACGTCCGCGGAGCTGCGCGTCCTTGACCGATTGAATGACGTCGCTTGGGTCCATGGCGACCGCTTTACGAAGTGCCTCGTAGCCGCCGGTCTTGATGTACTGCTCACCGGTGATCCGCACACGCTCAGCAGGATCGGCCCATGGCCAGGTCGGAATACGCTTTGTCAGAACTGGTTCAGTCAGAAACATGATCGTCGTTCCTTGCGGCGGGCAGTTCGATTTCATCGATTGTCGTGCGGCGAAGCGTGACACCGTTCTCTGTTCGTTCTTCAACCTTTCGGGCGACTTCTTGCCGATCGGTGGTCGCTGGCGTGCGGACACCCTTGATGATGTGGCCGGCGAACTCGCCAAGGCACCGCATCAGTGGTTTCTTCTTGCTGGCCATCACGACGACAACCGATCAATAACGTGATCGATCGCAGAGATGGTCAGGTCATCGTGCCGGTCGTCATTGACGAGCGCGCATGGAGCCGTGTCGCATGATCCGAGACACTCAAGCGCCATCAGTGTGAATTTTCCATCTTTGGTCGTCTCGTGGGGTTCGATACCGAGGCGGTTCTTGACGTGGTCGATAATGGCCCGATGACCACATGCTTCACAAGCCACTGATTGGCAGATCGCAATGACGTGCTCGCCAACGGGGTGCGTGTGGTACTCCTCGTAGAACGTGGCGGTATCCATGACCTGTGCTGGCTGAAGTTCGAGGAAGGCGGCAATTTCCTCCATCGCCTGTGGTGTGATCCAGCCATGGATGCGTTGCACATCATGCAGAATTGGCATGAGGGCGCCATGGAGCGTTTCGTA
>JABJQE010000250.1 GCA_018663565.1 Phycisphaerae bacterium | reverse complement strand
CGGCACCAAAGAAGTCAGCTGCGCCTCCAAAGAAGAAGGACTCCCCTGTTGCTCCAGTTGGCGAAGGCGCCTTTGTCGCCTCAAAGAAAAGCCCGGTCTTTCATACGGCATAGTGCGTAAAGGTAAAGCAAATCTCTGAGAAGAACCTCGCATCGTTTGATTCGATTGCTGATGCTGAAGATGCAGGGAAGAAACCCGCGAAGTGTTGTAAGCCTGGGGGGTGATGGTCCCCCCGAAGGTTGGCCGCATCAAGGTCCGCAGCTGCCCCAATTGGAGATGACCAGCAAGAGATCGTCGGCGCCAAACGGATCGCCCCAGTTGGCAGTGACGTACAGCAGGTCATCAACGGCAACAACACCATCGCCAGTGTGATCGGCTAGGCATTCGCATAGGTCGGGGATTCCATTGCTGTTGGTGTCAGCGTGCGTGCCGCTTGCGATATCACATGAGTCAATCACGAGGTTGCCGTCGCAATCACCATCAGCTGGCGGCGCGAAGTCGAAGCCGGTGGGGGCGGGGATGAGCTGAGACAGAATGTAATACCGGCGTTTGAAGAGACCGGTTGACTCTTCGTAGACCTGTACCGCCGTATTCGCTTCGAAGGTCGAGACATACACGTCGCCGTCCGGGCCGATGCGAATCGACCATGGGCGGCCGAGTCCCCAGTAGCCCTCTTCGAGTCCGCCGCGATCCCAGCGGCCGAGCGATTCACCAGTATTACGGTTGAATTCGTGGATGGCGTTGTTCTGGCTACTTGTGATCAGAATGGTGCCGCTTGGCCGCTCGACCATGCCGCGGATCCAGACGAGCCCGAAGGCGTCCGGAGAAATGAGCTCCTGCACGAACTCGCCATCAGCGGTGAATTCCAGCACAGCATCTTCATCGGTGCTGACGAGGATATTCCCGTCGGAGAGTACGAGAATAGCGCGGGGATCGAGCAGTCCACCTTCGCCGCTGGAAATCAGCGTGCCGAGGTGCGCGCGGCTTATCACGTCGAATCGCTCGACACTGCTAGTGCCGCGTGAGACGACGAGCAGTTCGCCCGAGACGTTTGTTGCCATGCCGTCCGGTCCAAGAAGCCCTCCCGTGAGATCGTCGACATGGGCGCCGCTTGTCCGATCGAAGATGGCAACTCGATTGCCGGTGAAGTCAGAGATAAGCACTTCGCCGTTGATTACCCGAAGATCATTGGCTTCTGTGACGGAATCGCCAGAGGCGGACGCAATCGGAACGCCACTGGAGGCGTGAAAGGCCTGTGCTTCGCCATTGGTCGTGCCCGCAATCCACAAGGCGCTTCCGCCGGCGAGTTGCAGGTGGTCCGGTGTGCCGTCGCTATCGCAGTCTTCGCACACATCGAGGATGGCGTTGCGGTTGAGATCGAGGTCCATATTGCTCTGAATCTGGTTGTAGTCACTCTGCCCGTCGCTGTCGCAATCGGTTTCGCACTCATCCGGCACGCCATTTCCCCACAGGTCGATGCTGGTGCCTTCGGAGATGTCGAAGCTGTCGGGTTGGCTGTTGCCGTTGCAGTCGGGCTGGCACTCATCAGGAACACCATTTGTGTCGAGATCGAGACTGCTGCTCTCAGCGATGTCGACGTCATCGAAAATCCCGTTGTCGTTGCAATCTTCGCATTCGTCCGGCACACCATTGAGATTGGTGTCGGTACTGGCCCCGGACGCGATGTCGATCACGTCGTCATCACCGTTGCCATTGCAGTCCGGAATCAGACACGGAGACTCGCTGACATGCTCCCGCATGGCCGCTTGCGTGATTTCGTGGAATCGTAGATCGATGTTGGCGTTGCCGCCCGTGGTTGTGTGGCAGTAACTCATGATCGAGCCGCGATTGATATCGCCGCCTGCGCAGTTGTCAATTTCGTAATCGTGTGTGTGGTACGTTCCGCAGTTGTGGCCGAGTTCGTGCGCAGAGACATTGATGTCCCAGTTGCCAAACGCTGGTTCGGTGGCTGAGTAGAACGAGCCGAGTGTGTAGCCAGAGACTGAATAGGCGTGGTTTCCGCAGGTCGCGGAGAGCCAGGCCACGCCGCCGTATGGCAAGTTCGTACGACCGGTGAGGAACTGTGCGAGATCTCGATTGACCTCGCCCATATTCTTGTTCCAATAGTCTTTGAATGGGCCGAGTGGATCATCGTCATTGAACAGATCGTCGGGGGAGTCCCACAGTCTTGACCACACCACGACCAACTCGATATCAACATCGCGTTCGTACACCATCGCGACAGCGCCGTACATCGCCACGAGATACTCCGCTGCGGCCGTGAGATCGCCTGCGAACAACTCGAGATACTCAAAGTCCGTTTCGACGGCCAGGTCGAGTCGCAGGCGTCCCTGTTTGATCGCAAGGCCGCGGGTAGCCGGTGGCGGGGTGCCATCAAGAGTCGCGCCGCATACAGGAACCCCCAACGGTGGCCGTTCTCCGGCTTCAAGTTTGTGCCAGGTGAGGTGTGTTGAAGCAAGTCCGCGGCTTCCGTCGATTGGCGCGAGTGCCCATGATCCACTGTTTAGTTGCGCGGTGCCAATGACTCCGTGCTCGCTCATGGCTAGAAACACGGTGCTGCCCGGATCTACGGTTGAGTGACCACGAAGCAGCACAACTGAGTTCGGGTCAAAGTCAAGTGGTCGGTCCTTATGGCCCGCTCGTCCAAGCACAAACCGAGTTCGAGAATCTGTGACGGTAAATCGCTCGAGTTCCAGCAGATGCTCGATGTCGCCAATATGCATGGCGAGTGAAACGCCGTTGTGGGGGAGTTGAGTTGCCCGCTCGGCATTGAAGGAATACAGGCCCGGCTCGGAGCCCTCTGAGATGAAGGGTGAGGGCGTAGCGATGCCGGCTGCCAATACGAGCGTGGTGAATATCATCATGGTCTCTTCATTGGACCAGCAGAATGAGGTCGGGGCAAGCCGCTTTGTGACTATTGGCGGCCCGAATTTATGCTGGGCGGCTCTCGGCCTCGACAAACACCCTTTGGATGCGGGGATGAGAGGTGCGGATTTCTTTGGTGAGCGTCTCAATGGCCTGCTCAACTTCGCCTGCCGGAAGATCGTCTGCAAAGTCGACGCTGATGTTCAGGAGCACATAGTCGGGGCCCATGTGCAGGGTGAGCACCTCGTTCACAGCAACAACTGCCGGCAACGCTGCAGCTCGCTCTGTGACGTCCGCCACCAATGCTGGCTCAGCCGCTTCTCCGATGAGCAGAGACTTCGTCCGCATGGCAAGCCAGATGGCTGTGAATGCGAGGATGATTCCGATGCCGATCGACGCAGCGCCGTCAAACACCGGCATGTCTAATACCTGGCTGAGTGTCAGGCCAATCGCAGCGACCACGAGTCCGAGCAGCGCTGCGGAGTCCTCAAAAAGCACGACAAATGTGGTGGGATCCTTCGAGGTCCGCACGGTCTCTCTGATGCCTCGGCCCTGTTGCTGCCGAGCAAACGCGCGCCATGCCATCCACCACGCCACGCCTTCAAAGGCAAAGGCGAGTGCAAGCACGACGTAGTTCACCATTGGGTCGGTGACGACCTCTGGATGCACAACGCGGTGCACGCCTTCATAAATGGACACACCTGAACCAAGTGCAAACACCATGATGGCGACCACGAATGACCAGAAGTACACCTCTTTGCCATGTCCAAACGGGAAACGAGCATCAGCCGGCTTCATCGCTTGCCGCATGCCGTGCAGCAATAAGACCTGATTGCCCGTATCAACGAGTGAGTGGATGCCCTCGGCCATCATGGCGGCCGATCCGGTGACAGAGGCAGCAATGAACTTGGTGACAGAAATCAACGCATTGCCTGCAAGCGCGGCGTAAATGACAAACTTTGTGCCGTGGGCCATGAGACTCACAGTGTACCGGAGTGGTCCTGCTTCTTGCCTGCCTACGTCAGGATGTCATGTACCACAGTTCCGCCCACATCGGTCAGGCGGAAGTCTCGTCCCTGATGCTTGCGTGTGAGCTTGGTGTGTTCAATGCCCATCTGGTGCAGCATCGTCGCGTGCAAATCGTGCACGCTGACCGGGTTCTCGAGGATGTTGTACGAGTAGTCGTCGGTCTTGCCGTAGGTGATGCCAGGCTTGATGCCGCCGCCAGCGAGCCACACGGTAAAGCAGCGGGGGTGGTGATCACGCCCATAGTTCTCGGTGGTCAGTGTGCCTTGGCTGTAGACCGTTCGTCCAAACTCGCCGGCCCACAGGACAAGGGTGTCGTCAAGCATGCCGCGTTGTTTGAGATCTTGTAGGAGCGCTGCCTGCGCTTGGTCGACGGCGTTGCACTGCTGTCGAATCTCTCCGGGCAGGTTGTTGTGTTGGTCCCATCCTCGCTGATACAGCTGAATGAACCGCACGCCCCGTTCGGCGAGTCTACGTGCGCGCAAGCAGTTGGCCGCGAAGCTTCCGGGCGTGTGGACTTCTGAACCGTACATCTCAAGGGTCTCTTTAGATTCGCCGCTGATGTCAGTGAGTTCAGGCACGGACATTTGCATGCGATAGGCCATCTCAGCTTGCGCAATGCGTGCGAGGGCAGCTTCGTCACCACTGCGCTCGTATTCGGCTTGATTGATCTCCGAAGCCAAGTCAAGCATGCGGCGCCGATCTTCTCGACTCACGCCGTCCGGATCCCGAAGATGAAGTACCGCGTCGCGGCCGGAGCGAAGCTGGCATCCTTGGTGTTCGCTTGGCAAGAACCCGCTTCCCCAGAACCTTGCGCTGAGCGCTTGTGTATTGCCAAAGCCCTGCGAAATCATGACGACAAAGGCTGGCAGATCCTCGGTCTCGGCGCCGAGTCCGTAACTCATCCAGGACCCGAAGCTCGGTCTGCCTGGCTGTTCCTGTCCAGTCTGGAAGAACGTAATGCCCGGCTCATGGTTGATGGACTGGGTGTGCATTGAATGAATGAAGCAGATGTCCTTGGACATAGCCGCGGTGTGTGGCATGAGCTCGGAAATCTGCACACCGTCTTGGTTGTTGTCATATCGCTTGAAGGAGAACATGCTCGGTGCAACCGGAAGCCGGTCTTGACCGCTTGTCATCGTGGTGATGCGTTGTCCCATCCGAATGGAATCGGGAAGGTCCGCATCAAATCGCTCGCGGAGTCCGGGCTTGTGATCGAACATGTCAATCTGGCTCGGTCCGCCCTCCATGTGCATATAGATGATGCGTTTCGCTTTTGGCGCGTGGTGCGGTAGTGATTGGAGGAGGTTTCCGATTCCTGGGGCCGCAGCAATGGCGCCGTCGGCAACTAAGGATGACAATGCCGAAGCGCCGATCCCCCCGGTCAGGGTGGACGCCATCGATCCGAAGAACCGTCGTCTCGTGAGGTTCTGCAGGTATTCCTCGAGTGGGTCATGTCCTGTTGGGCCGTGGCTCATCTTTAGTCCTTCACAATTGCAGCATCGCTTGAGAGTACCGCCGAAGCGAGCATTGTCCACGCGGCGAGTTCGGTCTTTGGAAGTGATTCTGCCACTGGTGACTGGCCTACCGAAATGAGCGAAGTGGCGTCTAGGGGGGCATCGTCGTATCGGGCGGTCCATTCTTGAAGGGCTACCGCCAAGCGGCGGGTCAATCCAGCCGAGGGCGTATCGCCTGTGCAGAGGCGGTAGAGCATGTGAATACGCTCGTCAGTGCTCGCTTGCGTACCAAGCACAGTGGAGGCAGTTTCGCGGGCCGCCTCGACGAATTGTGGGTCGTTCCAAAGCACGAGTGCTTGGAGCGGCGTATCGGTGGTAGTTCGTCGTGCGACGCAGAATTCACGCGTCGGGGCGTCGAAGGTCAGAAGCGATGGCGGGGGTGCTGCCCGTTTCCAATACGTATACAGGCTACGCCGCCATAGATCATCTTCTACGCCTTGCTCGAACGCATTGGTATTGGACTGAAGCATGGCCACTTCTTTCCAAAGACCCTCTGGTTGATACGGCTTGACGCTTGGGCCGCCGAATGTCTCGACGAGTAAGCCCGACACATGTAGGGCTTGATCTCGGATCTGCTCGGCGGAGAGTCGTTGCCGCGGGAATCCTGCGAGTAGGCGTTCGTCGACATTGGGCGGGGCGACGTCTTGTTGGTAGGTCGCGCTGAGAACAATATTTCGGACGACTCGTT
>JABJQE010000032.1 GCA_018663565.1 Phycisphaerae bacterium | reverse complement strand
CGCCTGATCTTGTCGCCACGCTCGTCGTACACTGTTGCAGTGAGCAGTGAACCAACTATTGAAACGCAGGCCGACCTGGTCGACGCCATTGATGCCATTACGCCCGAATCGCGTGTCGAGGCTGTGCTTGTGACAAGCGATCGACCTGTTCGCGAGGCTCGGCTTGTGGAAGCGACCGGCCTCAAGGCCGCCGAAGTACACGATGCCATCGAATCACTGAACGAAGCTTACGCGGTATCAGACCGTGTCTTTCGCATTACTGCGGTTGCCGACGGGTGGCAGATGTTGACTCAAGCGTCAGTTGCGCCGGTGCTCGCGCGGCTACTGGCTGCTCGGCAACAGTCACGACTCTCGCAGCCCGCGATGGAAACCTTGTCAATCATTGCGTACCGACAACCAGTTCTTCGCGCCGAGATTGAAGCGATTCGAGGCGTCGCTGCAGGTGAAGTGTTGCGTGGACTGTTGGAGCGTCGTCTGGTACGCATTGCAGGGCGGGCCGAGGAGCTTGGCCGGCCGATGCTGTACGGCACGACCCGTGAATTCCTGCGTGTCTTTGGACTGAGCGGCATTGACGATTTGCCCGAGGTCGACGGCTTACAACGCGCACCGAGTTGGTCCCCGGCTACTGAATCAGTGTCCAAGCCTGACCCAACGCTCTCAGCCGATGACGAAGCGACTGAACAAGCAGATCAAGCGGAAGCAACACCCGCCCCTGAGGCATGAGCCGCGTCGCAACGCAGTCGCCGTCCGAGTTTGAATCGCCAGCGCTTCAGAAATCACATCCCATTCGGGTCAAGCCTGCGCTTGCCTATGTGCTTGCGATCGGATTGATCGGCCCAGCCGCCATCTTCAAAGGCAACAATCTATTGATTTGGATGCTTGCGGTGATGTTGTCTATGGGGCTCCTCGGCACCATCATGTCGTGGCTGAGTATCCGCCGGTTATCTGTGCAGCGAATGGTGCCTGCCTGGGGCGAAGTTGGTGAGCCGATGCGTGTGCGCTACCGTGTTCGTCGACTCAATAGGTGGTTGCCCTCCTTTGGCCTGCAGGTGTCAGATCGAATTGATGCTGGGCACGTGCGTGTTGACCACGCCGCGTGGATTATGCATGTGGGTCCGGGTGAGCAGGTACACGCCGATGCAAGAATGGTTCCACTGCGGCGAGGTCGGTTGCTCTTGACGCATATCCGTGTGGCGACATCATTCCCATTTGGCCTGATACAACGCCGTAGATCAATTGCGCAGCAACGTGAAGTCATCATTTACCCGCGGCGGCATGTGCTTGTGAGCAGTGTGCTGCGTGTGATGGGGTCGGAGCGTCTTGATGGACCCCGTGCTGGACGTCGCCGCGGCCAAGGCCGCGAGTGGTATGGATTGCGACCGTCCGCCGGAAGCGATTCGCTGCGAGATATCGCGTGGAAAGTCACTGCTCATCGTGACGAACTCGTGTGCATCGATCGAGCGGCGCCGAGTTTGACGCGACTGCGGGTGGTCCTTGACTTGCAGACGCCAACGAACGAACTTGCGTTGTCGAATGATCGCGACGCAAGGCTCGCCGAGGAGCAGTCCATCGAGATCGCCGCCTCGGTTATGCAGCAGTTTCATCATGAAGGGTGCGAAGTCGGTTTGATGGTTCCGGGTCTGTTGCAAGCTTCAACCCCGATACGTAATAGCTCGTGGCACCTACACCGACTCCTTAGTCGATTGGCTGAACTCGATTTGGATGCAATCCGCATGCCTTGGCAGCCAGACACACGGCATGATCGCGCCGCCACAATTGTTATTCGCCCTGATCGAACGCGTCCAATGCAAGGCTTGCCCAACGCGTTGTACTTGACTTCTGGGCAGCTCGAAGACTTGTGCGTTTATTCGTCAAAGCAGGGTGCGTCAGCATGAGATTGCTTCACCACTTTCCACTGCTGAGCCACCTGTTCCTGTTGGTGTCTATTCTGGCGGCGTGTTTGGCTCAGGATGCGATGTTGCTGCTCTTGCTTGCTGGTGGCTTCGGGGCAGCGAGCTGGCTGGTAACCGAGGGCCCACGTGGTGCGTTCCTTACGCGGCGGTGGTCGCTCATCTTGAGCGCGGCGGTTGCGATTTGGGCTGGCGTGCTGATTGCAGGCGACCTCGATAACCCCGTTGTTGGCTTGACGCAGTTTGCGATTTGGATTGCCGTCATCAAGCTGTACGAGAAGCGTTCGTTGGAAATCGAAGCGGAGCGGCTCATCATGGCCGTCTTGCTCATGGTGCTTGCATCCATGGATGCGTTTGATCTTCTCTTTGGCGTATTGCTTGCAGTGTGGATGGTCATTGGGATTGTCGTCATTCTTCTGTTCCAATTGCACTACGGCGTTGAACTTGGGGAATCGCAGCATGGGTACGGCCTAGATGGGGGCGGCGAGGACCCCACCATCGGCACGCGGGTACGTGTTCATATGAGGCGTGTGCTGGTGTTTGTGCTTGTTGCCATCGGACTTGGTTCGTCAGTGCTCTTTGTGGCTTTCCCTCGTGGATTGACAGAGGAGTTGTCGGTGGCGGCGTCAGCGCGTTTGGCAATGCTCGGTGGCGGCCAAGACAGCGATATCACGCTCGTGTCCGGCACCCGTATTGTTGAGTCGGTCGGCGTGGTGGGAGAGGTGATTGTTACTGACGAGCGTGAGGGTGACCACGGCCCCCTTAAACGCTTGTACCTGAGAACTGGAACAGCCTCAATGTATCTCGGAGCGGGTCGCTGGACGCCGCAGTTGTATGGCCAGGCGAGGACAGAGTCGGTTGGTTCAACGTGGAAAAAAATCGAGTATGGCGAGGGGACACCCGGCTGGATGATGCGGATTGAGCTCAATGAGCCACTGGAATACTTACCGATTCCTGCCGGAACCGTTGCGGTTCGATCTTCGATACCACTGTGGCTGAAGGTCTTTCCAGAGCGAGAGGTAATTGAAATTGGCCGCATGGATGTTGGCGTTGTGTATGTTCGATCAACTGGAGTGGTGCTTGCTACATCAGCGGTCGCGACGACGACTGGAGTTGTGTCTGTAGCTGCAAATGAGGTGGCTCAGCGTGTGCTACAGGATCGTGGCATTTCAGTAACGGAACCACGCGATGAGGCGGCCCGATCGCAGTGGAGATCGCGTGTTTCCAACGCGTTGTTGGCCTACCTGCAATCATCACGCTTCACCTACACGTTGGACCTGAGCCGGATTGGCCGCGGCGCTGAGGTGCGGTACATGGATCCAATCGAGCGGTTCTTGCTCGCTGAGCCCCAGGGGCACTGCGAGTACTTCGCGGCCGCCTTCGTTTCAATGGCTCAGTCTCTTGGGCTCGATGCTCGCATTGTGATGGGGTTTATGTGTCAGCCCGAAAGTGCTGACGGGCTACATTTCGTTATTCAGGATCGCGACGCGCACGCCTGGGCAGAAGTTCGTGTGCACGAGGACCGCTGGACGCAGTTTGATCCGACGGTCATCCGTCGTGTTGATCGCGCCTCATCTGACACTGGCCTGCTCGCCACACTTCAGGGGTGGTATCAGCATGCAGAGGCATGGTGGCGACTCAATGTGCTCGGGTTCGATGCGCATATTCAAAGTGAACTTGCGGCCGACACGCTACCGGGCCCAGCGTGGTTCTTTGAGCAGTCGAGGCAGTGGGTGATGTCGAGGGCTCGCCAAGTGAATCTTGCATTTGGCATCGGCCGCGGCGGCACGATCTACATCGTGTCTGCGGCTGTGCTCATCTTGGCCACAGTGCTGTTGCTCGTGCGAGGCTACCGAACGCGACGTCGATTTCGAATTGAGATTGGCCTTCGTCCTGGCCGGCCAAGCCGAGAGCTCGGGCAGTGCATTGCGGTGTACCGAGAATTGCTCGTGATCCTCAAGCGGGCTGGTTTCGAGAAGCCTCCGCATGTATCTCCGCTTGCATGGTGCGGCCGGATGAGCCAGTCAAACCCAGACGCGGCTGAGCTTGCGGACCGGGTGGTGCATGCTTTTTATGCGGTTCGGTATGGCGGCGAGCATATCGATGAGGGCGGACGACGCCAGACCAGCGAATGGCTTAGTCAACTTCGCACAATCTTGGAGGTATCGGCATGAGCGATCGAGATGATGTTGGAGCCATTGTTCCCCACGATGAAGCCTATAGCGAACGGCAGATTGCATGGTTGAATGAGTACTGCACGGACAGATCCGTGCTTGATGTGGGCGCGGGTGAAGGTCGAGTTGCAGCGGTTGTGGCGGCTGTCGCAAGTCGATACGTGGCACTCGACCACGACCCGATCGCGCTCGAGCAGTGCGCTGCATGCTGCGAGGGAATCGAAGTGGTTGAGGCCGATATGCATGATCCACCACTTGGGGGTCAGCAGTTTGATGCGGTGCTCTGCCTTGGCAATACATTCTGTTTGTTGTGGGATGTCGAACAGGCCGTTACGACATTGCGGGCATGGCGAGCGCTCATCACAGAGCGGGGCGTTTTGGTGATTGATGACATCCCGCAGAATCTTTGGCCAGAAGTGGCGGACGGTTACTGGGCGAGTGGGATCTCAGAGGACGGTGGCACGCAGTTGGTATGGAAGGCAGACGATGCTGTGATGGCGCTCCGAACGGGCGATCAGATCGATCCTGAACTGCCCACAATCAGCGACGGCGACCGCCCAATGCGGCTGTGGACGATGGGCTGCATGACGCTTGCGGCGAAACTGGCTGGATTTGAGCCCCCCGAGAACATCAGGGAGGCCAATATTCTGGTTCTGCGGCTTGCGACATCTGTCCGCCCTGATTGATCAGGATCGCCGGATATGTCGCTTCAGCCCTCCTGAAAGGCGGTCGATGGGACGGGAGGAATCCCGGGTCGATTATGACCTCACGAACGCTTTAGAAGGATCCAAGACAGATGCCAGCTCAACGCGCCCGTACCGCCGGATGGAAACAATGTCTTCAACAGATTTGTGATCGACGAGGCTCTCTTGAACTTGCCATTCGCCCTCCGGGTGAAATGAATGGTGATGCCCCCCGTGGCGACCTACTCTTTCGCGCTCGGTTGATTTCAATCGATCACAGCACGATTCGCGTCGAGACGCCCGTGTCTCTTGGTCAGTCAGTCGAGTTTGAGGATGGGCTCGAACTGGTGGCCATCATGTCCATTGGGCAAAACCGCTGGATGTTCCATACACACTGCATCGGACCTGATACCGCGCCGTCACCGACTGGCACGCCCGGTCTTGTGCTCTCGGCGCCCCAGCGTGTAGAGCGGTGCCAACGGCGGCGCGATTACCGCATCGACACCGCTGACTTGCAACTCCCCAACGTCCGGTTGTGGCCGCTGCTTGATCCAAGTTCAGTCATTGCGGCAGAACGACTAACGGCCGTTGACTTTCAACATGAACTCGACGGCACAGGCAGCGGGGCGATGGAAATCGACGCTGACTTGATGCCGAAACTCGGCCCCGAGTACGGCGGCCGAATCGTCAACCTTGGTGGTGGTGGTCTTGGTGTGGCCGTTGGTATGGGAGACGCGGGAGTCGTCGGCCGGCATGCCATGTGGTGGATGCAGTTTGAGCTTCCCCCATCTGTACAAACGCCAGTCAGGGCTGTTGCTCGTGTTGCTCACCGTCATATGCGAAGTGATCGGTCGCTCTATTGCGGCATGTGCTTTGACTTCGGCGTCAATCCGTCGCATCGTCATGTAGTGGCGAGGCAGATTATGCGAGCGATTGCTGGTCTTCAGCAGCGGCAACTGGCGTATCGCAAGGCTGGTTGAGCGTGTGCCACAAGACCTGAGCCTTTGATTCGGACTCGGCGAGTTCGGCCATAGGATCTGAATCTGCAACGATGCCGCACCCTACGCCGTAGGTCAGTGTTGATGTCGTGTTGAAATGGTCAATGACAGCTGTGCGAATGGAAACCGAGAGCGTGATGGTATGTCGCGGTCCAAGGAATCCGACTGCGCCGCAGTACACGCCTCGCGGCAGTGGTTCTAATTCATTTGCAATCTGCATCGCCCGAATCTTTGGCGCGCCGGTAATTGATCCCGCTGGGAATGTCGATGCGAGCAGTTCAACGAGCGTCACATCGTCTCGCATGAGGCCGCGAATCTCGCTGACACCATGATGCACAGTTGGATAGGTTTCAATGCGTCGTGGGCACGGCACATGAACACTGCCAAGTGTGCAGACGCGGCCTAGATCATTTCGCATGAGGTCTACGATCATATGCAGCTCAGCCGCATCTTTGGCGGAGTCAGCAAGGGTGGCAGCGTGCTCATTGGCAGGAAGCGTGCCCTTGATGGGGCGACTGGTTATGACGCCATGGGGATCTACTTCTAAGAAGAGCTCAGGACTGAGGCTGACGATTGTGCGTTTGCAATGTGGAAGTTCAAGGAAGGCGCCGAAGGCAGTTTGTGGCTCGCTTAGGGCGGCATGTCCGAAGGCGCGGGCATCTCCCTGGATGTCGACGCGTATCTGCCGCGTGAGGTTGACCTGAAAGATGTCGCCTGCCCGAATGTACTCAACGGCCTTCGCGACAGCGTCGGGCCAATCTGTAGCGGCAGGGGTGCTGTGCGGGTTGCCAT
>JABJQE010000031.1 GCA_018663565.1 Phycisphaerae bacterium | reverse complement strand
GGATTGGGGCGATCCACTACCAGCAGGGACCCCAGCTGGAGAGCACCATCAGGAGGTCATTGGTACCCACAACGCCATCGCCGCTGATGTCTTCCGGACACGCTCCGCTGCACGGACCCCAAGCGTTCACGATGGCCAGCAGGTCATCGGTCCCGACATCGCCCGATTGGTCGAGGTCCGCCAGGCAGGGATCAACCGAGCCGATATCCGTACTGAGCAGCCGCACAATGTCATCCCGGGTGAAGATGCCAGTATTCGGGTGCGAGTTGTCCTTGAGTTGCACGCCCTGCTCATCGATGAACCGATCGAGTTGCTGCACTTCGACGAAGACGCGCTCGCACGGATCGGATTCGGGCACAATGCCGTGGTCCACGGGGCTCAGTGGATCACTCACATCAAGGATCTGCAATCCAAGATCAGTATTGGCCAGCACCGCGTAGTCATCCACGCCAGGGGGCGAGAGTTGACTTGAGACATCGACGTCCGCCACGAATCCACCAAGGTCGCTTACTTCAGTCACGAGTTGTATGGAATCTGGTTCGGTTACGTCAAAGATAAACATGCCTTCACTGCCGCCAGCCACGTACAGATAATCGTGTTCGCGGGATGGTTCGGTACTCGTAGCCGGAAGCCAGCGAGAATACCCGTCGAGGCCCCATGCGCCATCCTGGATAGGCAATCCACTCAATAGTGTGGGTGTGTCAAAGTCTGGAAGAAGATCAATAACTCGCACACCATATGAAGGATCTGCGACGTAGGCACGAACCGCAAAACCGTTTCCGGCCTGATAATGCGCTTCGAGATGTACATCTACCGCAGCAATTTCTGTCAATTCAGCAACAACGAATGCGTCGCGGTCATCGGACACATCCACAATAGCGAGGCCATCTTGGCCCATTGCCACAAACAGATGAATGCCCCACTGCACCGCCCGCTTTGCTGCGGGCAGCGGAATCGTTGTCACAACAACAGGGTTCAAAAGATTCGTCGTGTCATACACTCGCACGCCAATTCCAGCTTCAACGACATAGAGGAATCGGGCCTTTCGCTCTACGTCAATCGCAACAACATCCGTTGCAGACCAAACTGGGTTCACTGGCGCATCCGGGCAGCAGTCGTAGAGTGCCACACCATTTCCACCGAGCGCGACGTACATATAGTCCGAAGTGCCCTCAACCACATTGGGAATGGAAACCATCCCATAGGCCGCAGAATTATCTACGACCGGGTCACTTAGAATTGGAGTCATCGGATCAGCCCAGCGATCATGCGTTGACACGCCAAATGGTCCGGCACCATGCATAAACGTCCTCGCGATATCGACGCGGCCAGAACCAAAGCCGAGCGTCGGCGGTGAACGATGACATTCAGCACAGGTACGAACTTCCCCGGCACCACGGACGGTATGTGGCTGCACCGGATTATGGGCCAATCCCGATATACCACTTCCAGAAATTGGCATCACATAGTCGAGCAGTTTGGTGCCATCGGCGGCCGTTACGTCGGCGATGGGCATGCACGAAACGATGTATGGCGCAATTCGACCATCACTATTAGGTCCAATCGAATACTGTCGCAAAGCTTCGAAGATCTTGTTGTTGGTCGTGACCTTGCCGACCTCATACTCGCCCGTCCAATAGTTGAGACCCATCTGGGTTTCATCCCGCTCGAAGTGGCAGCCATAACAATTTGGTACCCATGATGTGTGGCAGGCATAACACTCGAGGCCACCTGTTGCCTTCAAGTGATGATGTCCCATGGCCTGCGCAGCCTTTGGGTTGTTCGCCACCACATCACTCGCAAGCGGGATAGCGTGATTGACATCGGTCACCTTACTCGTAAGCATCCAGTTGCCCTCGCCGTCCTGCCAAGTGTTTGGCATAGGCGCTCCGTCGTGGTCAGCCATGCTCGGCGACTCGAATGGCGTCCCGTGGCATGTGCGGCACTCGATCTTGGTCGCACGATCCATATGACTGTAGACATTCCCATCACCCATCACTCCGGTCTTCACATGGCAGTCAATACAGTGCATCCCAAGCTCGTGGTGTATATCTGGCGGGTTCGTATCTGCCACACTGTAGTGGTAGTTGGAATTGAACTTCTCGTCAGTCGTACCGGGTACGCCAGGTCCGGAAGGAAGTCGGGGTGGCATCTGCGCGCGGCCGGTAAACGAAAGTCCAATGCGAGCGCCGCGATGATGGCAGTGCAGACATTGTTCTGTTGGAACACGTTTGGTGATGGTGTGCATCCGAGGGTGCCCCGTCTGCGCGTGATCAATCGACGCGTCGGCACTTTGCGAGAGGCCGTCGTTGTCGTACAGCATGTGGCATGCAGCACACCCATCTGCTCGGTACAGGCCATCTTGACCCTCCGCCCCACGATACCCCTTGCCGCGAGACCATAGGTGACATCGTGAACACGCCTGTGATGGGACTGCCTGGTAATGAGTCGCTGGATCGAGTGGATCGCCGAGGCCGTCATAACTGATGAGATCAAGCAAAGACTCGACCGCGCCGTCTGGAACCCACCCATCGTCATCTTCGATCGCAAAAGTACCGTACAGGGCGATCTTTGTATCTACCACATTGTTTTGATAGAACCCTCCCGAGTAATGACCCGCCGTCGTCGCCATCATGCTCTTTACAATGTCGCGCACCGAGTTGGAATGGCACATACCACAAACATCCTGCGCCGCCCGTAGATTCGAGGGGTTCACAAATTTCTGATACGCCAGGTCATCATCAATTGGTGGAATCGCCGCGCCATATACAACATTGCCATTGGGATGAATATGCGCAAGTTCTTTCGTAGTCGCGTCCGGATCACCACCATGGCAGAACGTGCAGTCCAAATCGAGTCCGGCCATATTGAGCGTGGCGCTTTCTAAGTCGCCATGGCACTCAAGACATCCTGGATACACGGCACCCCTCGTGTCGCCATCGGGCCTACGGACACATTGCTGAATCCACTGCACGCCCTCGGGAGTTTCTACTTTGACCGGGCCGACGCCAGGCGTGAACGTGAGTGGCACGTCAACATCTCGGTATCCCTGCGGAGAGATCTTCGGTGAAGCATGAGGGTTTCGCTCAGTGTCGCGACTCATGCCAGGCATGCTGGTCGCCATCCCACCCACGCACAACGTCAATACCACGCCCGCCAATGCGAATCGCTTGGCCCTGGCATATCTCATATGTGTTGGCATTTGGGAAACGCTCCAAACCGTCTTCTTCAACCTCCACCACGAATGTCCCAGTATCGGATAAAGGGACACTGCTGTCCACTGTTCTTTGCTGAGCTGCTGCAAATCCACAAATCATGCCAAATCATACCTTTAAGGGCCGCCCCCGTACGCAAATCGACGTCCGGTAACGCCGCCTATGCCCAGTCGCATGAGTCAAGATTGAACTCCAACTTGACCGACGACGCGATGAGAAGTAAGTTAAAGGGTCATGCACTCACTTCGACATGGTCTCGCGCAACGGCTCATCGTGCTGCTCCTCGCAGCTGTGATGCCGCTGTGCTGCTGCGTTGTCAAGGGCATGGCCGCGACGCCTGACTCATCAGTTCTAACTGCGGTGTCCTGTTGCTGCGACTCCACGCGATCCTGCGAAACCGACCAACAGTCACCCGAACAAGACTCGTGCGGCTCATGTTGCTGCGTCAAGGCTCCAAGCCACGGCAACGACTGGACACCACCAACCGATGAGATCGGTCTTGAGTTGCCACCACTGGCGGCAACGATCGCACTGCAGTGTAAATCGCTCGATCATGGACTGGCTCCGCATGTGCACATGCACACCAACACGACGCCCCCAGGGCCGTGGGGATGTGCTGCGCCCCCACTGCGCCACATGACCATCCTCCAAGTCTGAATCCAACACAATGCGTCCTTCGTTCGCCGCCCAACACGCGGCGATATCGCACTCGCATGTTTGAATTGGATCACCCCTATGTTCATTCCCCGACCACTATCGCCTCGGCGACTGGCCCAATACGTTCGCATACTCCTACCATCACTTCTGCTCACAAGTTGCGCAAGCCTTGACCCGCAGCCCGACATTACTACTGCCGCCGATCTAGCAAGCAGCCGTGTCGATGCGATAACCCAAGATGCGTGGAGCCAACCTGTCGATACTCCAAGCACAGCGTGGAATGGCAGCGATCCACTCCACGCCGATGTCGCGCTCGCGGTGGCTATCCAGAACAACCCCCGCCTTCGACTTGCCCTCACCATTATTGCTCAGCGACGAGCGGACGTTGTGCAAGCGGGCCTTCTTCCGAATCCAACAATTGGATTCGGCATAGGGGTAGCGATTGACGGCCTCGCTGGAGCTCCGGCACTCGTACAAGGACTTCAAACCCTAACTTGGATTTGGACACAGCCCGATCGAATAGCGATCGCAGATGCACAATTGCAGTCAGCCATTCTGGACGCCGCCTCTCAGACTGTCGCCCTCGCCGAAGATGTTGGTATCGCGCACGCCGCGGTACTTGCGGCAGGGAATTTGCACACTTATGACACCGCATACGTCGATGTCGCCGCCAAGACACTCCGACTCATTCGCGCCCGCCTCGATGCAGGCGAGACATCCATGCTGAATGTCAATCGAGCAGAAGTCGACCTGCAAACTGCACGAACAGATGGCATCGCGTCACGACGTTCACTTGAGCAAACAAAGCTCGCCTTGCTCAGAGCCATGGGATGGCCCGGGCACACGACCGACTGGGAAGCAGCCGAGCCAACTGCCGCGACGTGTCCAGAAACAGATTCCGACCTCGAATTGCTTCAACTCGCAGCCACGCAGAACCTCGAGCTCGCTTCTCACGCTGCGAAGATTGAACAGTATGTCGCGGCCCATGCGCTTGCGACCACCAAGAAACTG
>JABJQE010000249.1 GCA_018663565.1 Phycisphaerae bacterium | reverse complement strand
CCACCGCGAATCGCGATCGCACGCCCGGTCTGGCATTCGGCGATAGCGTCTTCATAGCGACCCAAGTACGCAAACGCTCGCGCACGTCCGCGGTGGCACCGGGCGACCTGCTGAAGTTCACCGCACATTTCGGCGAGCTCACACAGCGTCAGCAGCCGCTCCGAAGCGAGCACTGCATCGGCGGGAACAGTGCCTTCGACCAGTTCGATAAGTGACTGCAACTGAGCGGTGCGATCATCAGAGCCGAGAATCGTCTCGAAAGCGTTAGACGGTGAGCCGTCAAGCAGATTCAGCGTGGCTGCCGCCGATGAATGCATCAGGAAGACACGCCTGGCAGATGGATCCATACACCACCCATGTCGACCAAGACCTCCATCGGTCCTTCTGCAAGCGTGCTTGAGAAGTAGCCGGTCTCGCCCACCGGCAGCGACTTGATTTCGTTTCCCGACTCTGGATCTCGAAGCGAGACGCGGCACGCAGCCAGGGCGTCCCCGCTTACCTCGATCTGGCCCGACAGTGCGATGCTGTGCTCGCCATCGCCAACGTGGCAGGTCAACGAGAGATCGGCTGAGATCATTTCCGATTCGAAAGTGAGGTGTCGCGTGTCGGCGCCAGAACGAATCGCCAGCGGTTGAAGACGACTGTCAAATGTCAGGTGGGCCACCGCGGCCTTCAGGTCCTCCAGCCAGGATGCAATCGTCGCGGCGCGGGCCAGTGCGCGAGGAATCGCCATGGCCTTGCGAGTGACCCCACGGGGAACCGCCGTGGAGTCGTCGCTGCGGGTCAGTTCGGCGACTCTGTGGAAATCGCGTACAAACTGCGCCGCACGTGGGTTGGCGTCAACCCAAGCTGCCACTGCTGCCATCCTGTCATCGAGCAGTTCACCGGCTGCAAAGGCCAGGACCTCATCGGACGTCGGATCTTGATTCATAGCGTTGTTCTCCACTGATAGGGGCTCCTCTGCGAACAGTCTGATTCATTCTCTCTCGACAAAGTGCTAAGAATGGTCGCTGCCCGCGTCCATCACGCCGTACCGACCGAGGATGGGTCGAAGCTGCTCAAAACACCGAGCCCGGGCCGGCCCAATTGTGCCGATCGAGATCCCCAATCGCTTGGCAACGCTCGCGTAATCACTTCGTGTGTGATGAAAGAACAAGGCCTCCAGCAGGCTGCGGCAGGGGTCGCCCAGTTCGGCCATGGCCAATCTGATGTTGTGCTGGGACTCCAGTCGCTCCAGCTTCTCCGCCGGCGGAGGCCAACTGCCTTGGGCATCCTCGTCGAACGTGGCGGAAAGGTGTTTGCGCCGTCTGTGATGGGCCCAGGTCTGCCGATGCGTCGTCGTCAGCAGCCAGGCCGCGAGCGCCTGAGGATCGCGGAGGCGGTCCATCTGCTCAAACAAACTGACGAATACGTCCTGCGTGATGCCCGCTGCGTCCGCCGCGCAGACACCCGCTCTAATAGGAACCGAGTACACGAGCCGATCGTACCGCCGGACTAGAATCTCCCAAGCCTCCTCCGCACCTTGGGCGGCGGCCTTCAGCAGTTCGGTGTCGGTACTGCCCTCTGAGACTGGATCCGGAAAATCCGCTTCGGAGTGGCCTGCAGTCACGGCATCGACCTGTCTTGGTGGACCATTCCACTCACCTGTTGATTCTTGGTGGACCATTCCACTCACCTGTTGATTCATCATAGAGCCGACCACCGCTGCGGGGCGATCACCCCACACGGTTCCGGTATGCAATTCCAATACAATAGGCGCCCTCCTCGGTTGAGGAGGGCGCCTGCCATGGATCGGGGTTATGAGCTTATTCGTGAGCATGTCACGCAACCGCCCAGACCCGAGCATTCATCCCTCGAATCCTTCGAGAAGCATCAGCAGGTCGGACACTTCGACCTCGCCATGTAGATCCAGGTCATAGAGCGGATTGGTACTGCTCCACATGCCGATCAGTTCGATCACATCATTGACCGAGACAGTGCCATCGAGGTTGAAGTCACCTACCAGTGGCATGTGGCTGCTCGCGGTCTCAGCGGCACCGCCGACGGCACTCACATGGACCTCGATCTCCATGAACTCCATGATCAGTTCGACCTCGTAGATAAGGCCAATATCCTCTACCTTGAGTTCGATCTCATGCGTTTGGGAACCGGGGAATGCCTTGGAGGCGATAGCAATGGCCTCGGAGAACGTGACCGTTGCGTCTGGAAGCAGGGCGAGAATCTCGGCGATCCGCTCGGCTTGGCTGGGGCCTGGCTCATAAGTCAGGCTGGAGAGAATCTCGCCGCTTGACACGGCCACATCGAGCTCGGTCAGAAGACCGGTGGCTTCGTTGAACAGCAGCACTTCGATATGCAGCGTGCCACCCTGGTTCTCGGCTTCTGCCTCAAGGGCAATACTGCCGGTGGACGCCACAGCAATGTCGATGGCGGCGCCGAACGCATCGTTGGGAGCCGTGTCTTCGTCGTTGTCGTTCTGGTCGTGAATGGCGCCGTTGGTGGCGTTGACATAGAACCGGGCATCCTGCCCAGCTGTGTCGAGGAGTTCCACTTGATAGACAACAACGCCGTCCTCGACATCGAGCTGGATCTTCTCAGGCGTCAGATCGGCGGCCGCTTCGGCCACAATCGCAACCGCATCGGAAAAGTCGATGAGCACCTCATCCATGCGGGCCAAGACGGCGAGGGCCTCGGACTGATCGCTGGGATCTGTGACATCGACGTTGGACTCGATGATCGTGCCGTCCTCCGGGTTGATACGAACTTCGAACTCGGTTGCGGCGCCAGCCGGATAGTGATCGGTTTGGAACACAATAATGCCGTCTCGCTCTCGCAGCTCGACTTGCAGCAATGTGTGGTCGGCCGGAGCTGCTGCCCTGCCGATGTCGGCAGCGTCGCCCAGGGAAATGGCCCCCAGCGCGTGCGAGCTCACTGAAACGCTCACGGCTGCGGCCATTACGATGGTCAATCCTAGTATCTGATTCTTCACGGCAGGTGCTCTCCTAGTTCGATGTTTGACTGTCTGGCTCTCGGCCGGCACGCCACATGAGCATTCCGATCAGGCCACATGGTGAGGTGCCCTCTAGCCTCGGACTGATGCTGAATCTTTCAAGAAACAGTGAGTTCGACGTTG
>JABJQE010000030.1 GCA_018663565.1 Phycisphaerae bacterium | reverse complement strand
TTTGGGAGGTTGAACTGTTTCAGCGTGATCCGAATTCGACGATTTCTTCGCGGCCTTGTGCAGCACGAATAGGACAACCGGAAGACTCGCGAGCAAGATGATGCCGTCAACGTATGTGATTTTATCATTTGTGCTAGCAAGTATGAGCAGCAGGAGCTCGGTAGCGAGGAGCAAGGGGTAGTAGACGTACCGAATATTGCGGTGCGCGACGATGGGGTGCACGATGCAGGCCAGCGCCAACACAAGGCCGATATTGGCGATGTTCGATCCGACGACATTGCCGAACGCGAGTACCGCTCCCGCCTCGCTCGAGGCCGCAGCCACAACATTCAGTGCTAGTTCAGGGGCACTGGTGCCGAATGCGATAACGGTCAGCCCAATGGCCAGCGGCGAGACTCCGAGACGATGAGCAACGGCGGTGGCCCGATCGACGAGAAAATGAGCACCGACAAGCAGCAGCGCGAAGCCCCCGACGAGCACCACGAGCGAAAGGAGCAGCGTGGGAGATTGAAGGGGATCAACTGAAGCTGACAGGAGTAGAAGCATGAGAGGGACCGATTGTAGAGATGGCGGAAGCCAACACTGCTCAATGTGGGCTAGAGTTTCCAAGACGAGAGGATTTTCAACTGGAACCGGCAGACACCACACGTCTGATCACGCAAGCCATCGCCGGCGATGATGCCTCGTGGTGCGCGATTGTGGCAGAGTATGCCCCTCGTGTGCATGCCCTGCTGGTGTCAAATTGTCACGACCATGACTTGGCCGAGGAAATCACACAGTCCACATTTTGCACTGTGGCGGCCAAGTTGCCCTCATATGTCGATCAGGGGAAGTTCAGTTCATGGCTGTTCAGAATTGCCATGAATCGCCTTCGAGATGAGATGCGCCGCCGAAAGCGGCAGGCTATTCCGGTGGCAGCCGAGGTGCTCCGCCCGGTATCAAGAACTGGCCGCGAGGATCGTTCTCATCACGAGAAGATTGATTCTGACATGGCAGGGGCCCTTTGGGCGGCGGTGCGGGGCTTGGCCGAAGCCGACCAGCAGGTCATTCATCTCCGGCATGTCGCTGGGCTGAGTTTCAAACAGATTGCCGAGCAACTTGAACATCCCCTTGGGACGGTGCTCGCAAGGCACTTTCGGGCGCTCAAGCGGCTTCGCGAGGCCCTTGGCGACGAAATCGCGGAAGATTTTCTCAGTAGGGGGAGTTAGAGATGCAATCGGTTGCCCACAGTGGCGTTGGAGACCCACGATGACAGAAAATGGACCCTGGACCCCCCGAGATCACCAGCAGGATCCCCTCGATCCGCGTTGTGACGCCGTTGATGCCGCAATCGACGCAGCACTTGATGCCACGGCCCCACGGGATGTGCCAATAGGCTTGGTCGACCGCGTATCGCAGGCTAGTTTGCAGCAGCTTCGCGCAGGTCAATACGAGGCCTCACGCCGTCTCGTCTTTCGGCCCCTCGCCCGCCTCGCAATGGCCGCATGCGTCTTGCTCGCAGTTGTGGCGGCCTTCTGGCTTGTTGGGCGGCAACCTGCAATTGAGAGCCGCTCAGTTGCTCATCGAATGGGTCCCGAAGTGGTTCTCCCGACATCTATCGATCCAACCGGGTCGGTCGCTCGATTTCAAGGCTTGAAGCGGGTCAGCGATCTGGACTTTGCCAATGCCATAGGCAGTTTGGAAGGTGTCGTGTTCGCTGTTCGAAATGGGGCCGGCTCGAATCTTGTCATTTCTCCTGGGCAGACCAACATGGAAACCATCGAGAATGAACTGGACTCCGTGCGAGTTGTGGCGAGGATGGACGGATGAAGGAGCACGCAATCATGAGGCAATTTCCACGGTGTTCGTTCGGATTGTGCTGGGCTGGTCTCGCCGTCGTGACGGCCTTGGTCTTGCACGGAGGCGGAGTGCTGTACGCAGAGTCTGACACGCCGCCAGCCCAACTAACCCTGAACCGGGCTGCATTTGTGGATCGATATCTGGAGGTCGCTGCAGAGATAGACTCATCGCTCGCTGATGAGTTGCGATCGATGTGCCAACTTGATCCGAATCGATTCGCCAAGGTGCTTCGGCAACTTGGTCCGGTCCTTGGAGAACTTGTTGATTTGAAGGAGTCTGACCCAGAGTTGTTCTGGAGAAAGATCCGCGAACTTCATCTTGAGGCGACTATCGAACCGTTAGCCGCTTCAATTCGCGTCGCTCGAGCTCGGGGCGATGCGCCGGACCCAGCCATTGAGGCAGAATTTCGTGCATTGGTTGAGGCACAAATCGCAGCAACTTTGAGCACACAGCAGTTGTATCTCGATCGCATGCGAAGCGAATTGGAAGTCGCCGAAACAGAACTTGCTCGTCAGGCTGATGACTTCGGAAACGAAGTGCAGCAGCGGATGAAGTGGTTGTTGGTGCGGTAGGGGGCGGACCCGCAGTATGCCCTCATCGTGGTGCAGAGACCTCCTTGCTGTGGAGGCCTCTTGTAGTATCAAGCAATGTCCCGTTCCAACCATCTGAGACGCCGATCAACGTGGATTGCCGGTGGCTTTCTCGTGTTGATTATGCTCGTCTCAATTGTGAGCTTGCCCTGGACGCTTGGCCACGGAGCGTCTTCTTCGGCACGCTTTGAGGCGGCCGACCCAGCGCACGCACTCGAGCCACCAAGTTGGTCGAGTGATCGGAGCCTACTTGGCACCGATCGGCTCGGGCGTGATGTCATGGCGAGACTACTTCTTGGCGGGGGGATATCACTTGTTGTTGGACTCGCGGCGGCTACGACAGCCTTGCTTTTGGGCACAACCTGGGGCCTCACTGCAGCTATTGCGGGCGGGCGTGTTGATTCCATCCTGATGCGGATTGTGGATGTCTTATATGGCCTGCCATCGATTTTGCTCGTGGTGCTCCTCGCGGTTGCCATGGATGGCTTTCGAGATCGGGTGAGTATTGGTGAAGGGGGAGTGCCCGGCATGCTGCTCGATCTGGCCACGCTCTGGATTGCGATCGGCGCGGTGAGCTGGCTGACGCTTGCCCGGGTTGTGCGTGGACAAGTACTGAGCCTTCGGACTCGTCCATTCATTGAGTCGGCGCGAGTTGTGGGCGTGCCGATCCGCCTGCTTGTGCGTCGGTATTACTTGCCGTGGATAGCCGGACCAGTGGTGGCGTGCACAGCGCTCATTGTGCCAATGGCCATGCTGTCAGAAGCGTTCCTGAGTTTCCTTGGGATTGGTGTGCAGGAGCCACTGCCAAGTTGGGGCAATATGGCGGCGGCGGCGCTATCTGAGTTGAATCCAGTGCAGTCGAGATGGTGGCTGCTGTTGTGGCCCTGCCTCTTGATTGCCGCGACGCTCATTGCCTTGACAGTTCTTGGTGAGTCCCTGCGATTGGCTGTAGATCCTCGGCAGCGGGATGCAGCGGTATGACTCATCGGCTTGATATTCGAGGGCTCACCATTGAGACGCGGGGCGGCGAAATGCTTGTGGACGGCATCGATCTGCTTTTAGAGGCGGGTGGCGTAGCTGCGCTTGTTGGGGAGTCAGGCAGCGGCAAGACGCTGACCGCGCTTGCGGTTCTTGGATTGCTTCCGCCTGCGGTTCGCCGCGTGCGCGGCGAGATTCGCATCGATGGCGGAGACATCTGTGGCATGAGCGAATCTGAACGCCGCGCACTGCGTGGCCTGGATGTGAGCATGGTTTTCCAAGAGCCCATGACCGCGCTTGACCCGGTCATGCGAATTGACCGGCAGATGCTCGAAGCACGTCGCCGCAGGCACGCCGCGCGAGGACGAACAGGTCAATTGTGGTGTGTAGCGGCGCTGGATGCGGTCGGTATCGAAGAACCCGAACGCGTTGCTCATTCTTTTCCACACGAGTTGAGCGGTGGAATGCGGCAACGTGTCTTGATTGCGATGGGTCTTGCGGCCGACCCGAAATTGATCTTGGCTGATGAACCAACCACCGCGCTCGACGCGATCAATCGCCGTGACATGCTCGAAACACTCCGCGGGGCTGCAGATCGCGGAGCGGGTGTCCTGCTTATTACTCATGATCTCATGTCAGCTCATGGCTGGGC
>JABJQE010000029.1 GCA_018663565.1 Phycisphaerae bacterium | reverse complement strand
TTGACTGCATCAACAACATTGGACTTGCCACAGCCGTTGGGGCCCACGATGCCGACCTTGGGCGCATCAAAGTGGAAGTCGACCGTGTCGGCAAACGATTTGAATCCGGAAACGGTAACGTTGGTGAGACGCATCGCGAGAGTGGACCTCCATGTCCGAGGCCGTGTCCCTCCTGGACAGGGCGTGAAAGGGGGGTGGCAAGCTTCTGCTGCCGTCAGGCCCCACTATATGTCGACCGGCGGACGAATTGAGCGCCAAGAAGCCAGTTTTTAGTGGAGGAAATGCTGCCCAGAACGGAGGTTGTGGCTATTCGGCTCGTGGCGAGTAGTCGGTCATAGTGGCTGAGCGGCGGAGTTCAGCCATAACGCGGTCCTGCTGGGCCTTGAAATCGGCGATGACGTACTCTCGGCGCCAGAGGGCATGTAGCACTCCGACAACTTCGCTGTAGGTCATATTGAGCCCAGGGGAGGGGTCTTCTATCGTGGGATCGTGGGCAAGCAGCATGATGAGTTCATGGAGATTTGGTTTCACCCGATTGATCTCGGCGAGGCTCAAGGGATCGTGGCGATAGAAGACCTCGATGCGATCCTCGTCGGCTGACTCTTTCATCATCAGGCTGTTGTCCCACAGTCCAAGCGTAAGTGGGCTCAAGATCTCGACGACATCACCGAACAACACGATTCGAGGGTGCTGGACCTGGGTGATGTAGATGGCGGGAAATGCTGATGGAACTTCATGCATTTCGAATTTGCCCGGCACATTCGTTCGGTTGACGATGGACGATCGAAGTTGCTCGAGGGCCTCGTAACTTCGAAGCCGAACTTCAATGTCTTCATCATTGAGCATGTCTCGAAGCACATCTTCGGTTCGTGGGTCTACGGGAAGTTTGGCGAGCAGCGTGGCCGCCTCAAGTCGCTCAGGAAGCGTGCCTTTCCTGCCCATTTTCCGAAGTGAAACAGCGGCAATGGGGTCCGAGAGTTCAGCGCCTGCGCGGAGGGCCGCTAGCCGTGGAAGTGCTTCGGGATAGTCGTACATCTTGCGGACCATTGGCAACGATTGGGGGCCAAGTGCCACCCAACGCCAGTAGGCGTGGGGGGCATCAGATGGATCTCGCTGCAAGGCCCGCCGTGTCGTGTTGGCAATGCGATCAGAGTCGATTTGCCGCAGTGTTGCATGCTGCACGATATGCACAAAAGAATCTGGATCATCCCGCATCGAGGGGGGGACTGTGAGCTCAATCACAGCATCATTTACGCCGCGGGCCGTTGGCGCCGTCTGCCCACGTTCTAGGGGGAATCGTCGATTGATCGCATTTTGGATAATGCGAATACGCGAATGACTTGGGTTGATGAGCCTCAGTTTGAGCGGCATGTCTTCTAAGACTTGTCCGCCGTTGAGGATGCGTCCATTGAGTGTATTGATGTCGCCGGCGGCGACATCCTGGTTCTCGATGAATGGATTGAGGAAGAGTGGACCGGCAGCTTGCCCAAGTCGCTTGGCTTGGCGGCTGCCGACAAGGAGGGGGCCTGGTTGTAGATCAGTCGTATACAGCCGGCCACCCTCGAGGCTTGTGGTGCCGGTCCGCGGATCGGCGTAGACATGGACGTCGAACGTCGTGCCTGGAATGATCTCTGGCATTCGTCCGCTCGCACTTGGTGGCGTGCGGCGTCGTCCGACAGCGCCGGGTGGCACGACGCCTTCGACGATGACGATGGCCGAGTCGGGTGAGTCGAGCATATCTTCTGGTGAGACCTCTCCAAACCCAATGCGGTTACTGCCAACGCCTTGCCGACCCATGATTTGAATCATGTGCGTACGAACGTCTGGTGGTACATCCCGGGCACCCGTGCCATCGAGGCCGACGACGAGTCCATACCCGCGAATCTTGGTTGGTTTGTAGGTGGGGCTCGTGCTGTCATCCCACCCGATCAGGACGGTTTCCGCCCCAACTGTGCCCCGGAGAATGCTCGGGGTCTGCAGTCCATCGAGTTCCCTAATGGAAGAAGACGCCTTCGGACGAGGTCGTGCGCGTTCAACCTGGCTGCAGCCGGTAAGCAGGGTGGCCGCTGTGAGGGCCAGTACAGAGTTGATTCGAATCGCATGCCGCATGGGGAATGCGAAAGTCTACCCGGTCCCTGCCAACACTTCGACTCTTAGGCGGCTTGGGGCTTGACGCGGGATTCGTGATCGGCTTGCCAGCGAATCGCGTCCTCGCGCTGGGGGAATCGAGCCAAGATGACTGGCACGGGAGTGCGGGTGCACACGGCCCAGGAAGTGCCGATCTGAAGGAGCATGGTGGCTTTGTTGCTGTCGTAGGTACGCATCTGGTCACTCCTGAGTGGTGAGTGGTGGTCAAGGTGCCAGCTCCAATGAGTGGCTTCTGAAGGGACGGTGCCTTCGTGTACATCTATTGGGAGAAGAGGCCTCCAGTGTGAGGCCTTTCGACAAAAAGAGCGACTATGGTGGTGCTCAAGGCCCGCCAACCCGGAATCAAGCCTGTTATCGGCCTATTGGCGGCGATTTGAGAGCGATGTGGCGACCATCTCAAGCCATTGGTCGTTGGGCATAGCCCAGGGCCGGAACTTCTCAATGGAGCCCACATCGTCTGCGTGGATGATGGCCCGATTGGCGCCAAGGTCGGATGCCGCAGTCGTATCGATCAATTGGCCTGAGTCGTTGGCGCTCATTTGGAAGAGCACCTTGAGATCAAACTCCCGCTGATTCGATCGGCTCAGGCAGCGGTTCAGATTGTTAAGCCCATCAAACCACAGCAGCGAATGCATGCCGACGACTGGGCCCTCTCGCAGAATGTCAGCAAACTGTTTGTCTGGCTTGGGCTTTTCATCTTCGGACGAGAATGAGAAGTCGTCTTCGGCTGATCGCAATGCGTTGAGTCGGTGTGGATGGAGGCCAAGAATCAAGATGGTGGCGCGTCCGGTGTGGTCGCCGTCTGCGCGAGACGCCAAGATATCGGAGAGCCGCTGCATTTCAATTTCAAGATTCTTCGCCGTGACACGCGTGACCTGGTGGGGCAGTTGTGACCCGAATGCTGGCAACCGTCCCGCAAAGAGTGCATCACTTGGTGTGCCGTCAAAGATCCATGTCATCAGGCCGGGCTCGTCGGGCGATTGTGTTGGCGAAAGCGTGGCCGCGAGTTGAAGGAGTGCGCCCGTCAAGATGGCGTTGCCGGACTCGGGGTGCTGTCCAACGAGCAGCGTGTTGCAGCCGCTTCGAGCTCGAAGTGGCAACGTTGTTTGTGGCTTGATGGCAATGGGGTCACCGAGGGTGATGTCAATAGGCGATGGGGCAGGCCAGGCATCAGCATCGAGCATTTGTTCGATCATTGGATCGCTATGCAGCAGTGACGGGATATTGCCCTTGAAGATGAACTGTTCGCGGTCGACGCCCGGGAACCGGCTCTGCTCAAGTTTCGACACGGTTGCGAGGGCTGCGTCTCGTTCATGATCATCGAGCCACACAACTTGGAAGGGCGAGTTGCCTTCAATCTTGCCGCCCGCGTCGTTGTAGATCGCTTCGCCCGGTCGTCGAAGAAGTCGGGCAGCGGGATTCTCATCGCTCAGGATGAGGTAGGAGTCGGCTTCGGCGCACTGCAGTGCGATGCGAACGCCCATCTGTCCAAGCGTACTGCGGGCGAGGGAGAAGGCCCCGTCGAGCGTTTGAGAACCCATCAGTACATGAATTCCAAAGGCGCGACCTTGGCGGACAAGCCGATCGAGCAGAAGGCCAGACTCTTGGGCGAGCGTGTCGTCGTCGGCGAAGAACTCTTGGAATTCATCGACCACAAGCAGTACTCGCGGCATTGGTGTGTCAGACTTTGCTCTCCACCCAGCGACATCTTGTACGCCGGCTCCACGGAAGAGATCGCCACGTCGTCGCAGTTCTTCATCAAGACGACGGAGGACGCTCAGCCCAAACTCGCGGTCACTTTCGATGGCCACAACACGGGCGTGTGGCAGCGCGTGCATGGCGTAGGTTTGAAATTCAACGCCCTTCTTGAAGTCGATGAGATGGAATTCAAGTTCATCTGGTGAATACCACAACGCCATGTTGGTAATCAGCACATGGAGCAGAGTAGATTTGCCAGAGCCTGTGCGTCCGGCCACCAATGCATGCTGCGTTGTGCCGCGACCGAGTTTGATTTCTTGAAATCGGTTTGCGCCACTTTGTCCAAGCGTGACACGGAGTTCATCCGTAGAAGATCGTGTCCATCGTTGTTCTTCCGTGGGCGAGATGAGTTCGAACGGAACCTCAACACGATGAGCTTCAGAGGCCATGTCGGCGACTCGCTGGACCGCTTGGGTCAATATGGTGTCGGCGGGGGGCTGATCGGCGATGAATTCAAAGTCGCCAAGAGCCGGGGCCGTGAGTCGCCAGCCGTCTTCAGTCTTGGCCAGTCGAACGCGTGACTCGTTCCATTCAAGGTCTTGAAGGGGCTCGGGCGTGTCCTTGTTCGGATCAACAAGCAGGCATGTAAAAACGCCGCAGCGGGGGCCACTGGCCAGAATGCTCGCGAGTCGTTTCGCGGCATTGTCTGTAATGCCCTCAGGAAAATTCGCCAGTACCAGCAAGTGGTACGGCTCGGCGATCTGACCGGCTGCTCTGTTGTAGGCCTCAAGAGAGTCGTATTCGTTGCGGAGATAGGCCTGGATGACCGTCTCCATGTGCTCGGTAATGTCGCCGAGTTTACTCTCGATGTGCCGGGGCTCGGTCCATGTGCGTTCGAGAATGGAGGCTTCATCGTTGTCAGCGAGATGCATGAAGCCGGCAAAGTTCTGGCCAAGCCCGATGGGATCATATAGGGTCAAGCGAAGTTGCCCGGCGGGGATTGTGGTGAGGGCGCGGGCGATGACCGCCTGCATGATGGCAATGCCCTCAGCCTGAGATCCCTCGTCGGCTTCGATGACGAGTGAGCCTCGTCCCTGAAAGTCAATCGCAGCGGGCAATTCAAGTACGGCGGGGGCGGTCCATGGAAGCCGTGGGTCTGATGGCAATCCAGATGGAAGGTCTTCGACCGTGCACCGAATGCGACCGATGCCAATGTCGCCCGCAAACTGAACTGGCAATTCTTGAGTCGCCCAGTTGGCATCCCAGGAGGGCCAGTGGGGGGCAAGATTGGATTGGAGTGTCGAGATCGTCTCAAGGTCGGCGTGGATTTGCTCTTGTGTTGAGGTCCACGATTCAACGGCGGTAGTCCATGCTTCAGCATGGGTTTCGGTAGCACATGTCAGTTGTTGCTTAGTTTCATCAGCATTTTTCTGCCGAGCATGAGCAGCGGCCTCTGCGGCTGCTGTGGCCGCTGCTTCCTTGGCAGCTTTGGCGTGTGATTCCGTTTCATCCTTGATCGCCTGTGCTTCTTCAAGAGCAGTTTGGAGGATGGCGTCTAGCTTCTCGAGACGTCGTTGTGATCGCGGGCCGGCAAGTTCTATCTTGGCAGCGAGACTGGCTCGCGTGGTCTCATGCTTCGTATCTCTTGATTGCCGAGACTCGATCTCAATGCGATTGTGCCTGAACTTTGCGACGTGAAGCCGACGATCAGCAAGTGCGACTCCTTCTACCGCAAGTTGTTCAGCGCTTGAAATCAAGCCCCAGCGGGTGCGGCGTGCGTTGAACCTGATCAGGAGAAAGACACACACGCCCAGCGAGAGCCCAGCAGGAATGGCAATAGCACCGTGCACGGTCAGAAATCCGATCGCAATACCGATTGCAGTTGGCACGATCAATCCGGTGTACTGCGTGACATTCTGCATGAACCGATGCTTCGTAGTGCCGCGGACTTCTTCAAGGCACGCGTCGGCATGGTCGAGTTTTCGATCAACTTCTTCCGTAGAGGGGCTCTCGGGTGATAGGGGGGACTCTTGTTGCTCAGGGGCCGTGGCCTCGGGCATGCCGAGGGTCTTTCGCCATTCTGCCGCTTGCTCTTGAACGGCGTTCTGCCGCCACTTCGCTTCTTCGAGATGTTTCGTGACACGTTCGAGCGACTGTTCAGTGTTGTTTATGTTCGCTTCGTACATTGAGTCCGCGAGCCACTTCGCTTCTTTTGCCTCTTCGGCCGCAGTTGTGCGGATGGACACGGATTCATCGAGGATTGTTTCCCGTCGTTCATCAGCGTGTTCGTTGAGGCTGGACGACTTGGACATCCACTTCGTCGTAGCGTTTTTCATGTCTCGGGCGAATTGAGTGTTGAGTGCTTCGGTCGCACGTTGAAGTCGCTTGGTGATGGCGGCTTCTTTGTGTGTGTGCTTGGCATCGACTTCCGCTTGGGCTTGCTTGAGAGTCTCATCGGCATCATTGCACCGCTGAACGGTTCCCTCAATCAAGGTCACTGTTCGGGCAAGTGTGTCTTGGACAAGCGTAATCAGGCGAGCAGCAGACATGGTGTGGACATTGGCCTCGGTAGGTAAAGAGGGTTGAACTGGTTGAACTGTGCCGATAGTAAAGTGTGCGAGCCTCAGCCGCAGTCTCGATGAACTTGCCGCAGGATTTCATCCATCTGGTCAATCGCATTCTCTGCATTTCGGAGAGCTTGATCGAGCGGCCGAAGGAACTTCTCGCCTAGGTATTCGTGTTGCGAGTCACGCCAGGTTGATCCGGCAGACTCCCACGCGGCGCGAAGCATGACGCAGGATTCGCGGAGTCGTCCGCGGCAGGGTGCAAGGCTCATGGTGCATCTCCCTCTTGGTCGGGCCCCCGAACGCCCGATCCGATCCGACGCGTTGGAGCTTCATCTGCTGGGTCGCTCGTGGCGTCCATCCCCGCTGGCAGCGTGGGCGCGACGGCGAGGTATCCACCGAGGTGTTCTTCAAGGGCCTTAAGCCAGCGTGCGGCTCGTGGAAGATCCACCTCAGCTGCGCCCGAGAGAGGTCGAATGCCACCTCGGAACAACGTGAGTTGCCGCTCAAGCTCACGCGACCATCGTTTGATTGCCCGAACTTTTTGTTCGGCCTCTTCGATGGCAGCCTTTGTTTTCTTGATTGCTCGGTTTTGGTCGACGAAACTTCTCGGGTCTGCGTCTGGCTTGGCAATCTTTGCCCGCTCAAGATCGCTCTTGGCCGAGGCATGCTTCTGCTCACGCTTTCGCTTCTGGCGTTTCCAATGTTCGGTTTGCGGTCCTTGGACCCAAGTGAGTGTACGGGCAGCTTGGCTCACGCATTCGTCAACTGTGCGAGAGATGGCCTCGCCGGCTTCGACGAATCGCCCGCGAAGTTCTGAGATCGCCGTAATGGCGCCGACATGTGCGGAGTCACGCATTGGCTATCGCTGGTTGAGGTAATCCTCGGCCCGCTGTGCTTTCTTCTTGAGGAATGGGATGTGTTCGTTGACGACCTCGCGGAAGCGAGCGAGCGCACGCATGGAGTGCTCAAAGTCTTCAGAGAACTTGCGGTGTTCTTGGTCTTTCCATGTTTGGCCAAGACTGCGATGCCTTGAATTGAGCGCGTTCATTTGCTCTTCCATGGCATTCGTAAACCGTT
>JABJQE010000248.1 GCA_018663565.1 Phycisphaerae bacterium | reverse complement strand
TGATGCTCTTCGCGCCGCCCATTGGAAGGTTGGCGCATGCTGCTTTGTGCGACATACCTTCAGAAAGTCGGAGCACATCGAAGATGGCTTCTTCCTCGGTGGCATAGTGCCAGCGTCGGGTTCCGCCAAGAGCCGAGCCAAGCGTGGTGGAGTGCACGGCGATGATCGCGCGCAGTCCAGTCTCTTCGTCGTGGTGAAAACACACGCGCTCGTGACCACACTCAATCATTTTCCCAAATGTATGCACTGTTAGCTCTCTTCCGAAACTGCAGAATTAGTTGCGTTGTCCAAAGATCTCTTCAAATTCCATTGAGAGTGACCCAGTACCGAACTGCTGGATATCCTCAGTGTTGATTGGACGACCCTTTCCGCGAGCTGATTTGACAGGAGTCAACTCTGGAATGTGATAGTCGCCAGTAGGCATTGATGCGAGTTCGCTCCACGCGGCGTCGGCACAATTCTGCATCGTGTCATCGGTATTTGTTCGCAATTCACGGATTTCTCGTTTGATGTCGTGTGATGCCATCGCCACACAATGGTCCACAATAGCCCGGTCGTGATCAAGGTCAGCGCCGTCAAGGCCGTTCCGTATATCGCGATCGAATTTCGAAAGTACCGACGTGAGTGCGTAGAGCCACACGGCACACCAACTGAGTCGCCGCTGCACCATCTGGGCCGTCACAAGCGATTCGCCGTGGTCCTTGAAAGCCATCTTGACCTGATGGCTGAACTCCCGAGTCAGTGACTCAAGTTCATCAGCATGATGCTTGATCGACGGATGCAGTTTGGTGATCTTTGGCGCCGGCGGTCGAACACCGAGGAAGAGTTGCATGGCGATCTTCATCGCAGCGCCCATGTGCTTCATTGGAGCGGCTTTCACACCGAGCATGTACTCACCAAGTTGCTTTGATCCGTATGCGAAGACAAATGAGTGCATGACCTCGTTGGCGCCTTCCACAATTCGGTTGATGCGGGAGTCTCGCCACAGTCGTTCGACTGTCGCTTCGGTCATATAGCCTTCGCCGCCCATGATTTGAAGCGCCATGTCGCAGGTGCGGTAACCCATTTCCGAACAGAAGACCTTACAGATGGCGGTCTCCACCATGATGTCTTCATCGCTTCGATCAACGATTCCGGTTGTCATGTAGAGCATGGCGTCCATGGCGTAGCACAGGGTGGCCATCTGGGCAATCTGATCTCGCATCAGATCAAATTCGCCAATCGGGCGGTCGAATTGATATCGAAGTTCGGCCCACTTGAGGGCCTGCTTGTAGGCAGACACTCCTGCACCGACCATGCCCGCCGAGAGCGTGCAGCGGCCGTAGTTCAAACAGGTGAGCGCGATCTTGAGACCCTGGCCCTCTTTGTAGAGCAGATTAGCTTTCGGGACTTTGACGTTGGTGAACCGAACTCGGGCCTGCCATGTACCTCGAATGCCGCACTTGGAGCGGTTCTGGCTAAAGATGTCAACGCCTTCCATGTCTGGCGTCACGATCAAAGCGGTGACCTTGTCCTTCTCTTTGCCCGTGCGTTTGTCAATGAGGAGTTGCTTTGCCATCACTGTAAACATGCTTGCGAGGGCGCCAGACGTTGCCCACTTCTTCTCGCCATTGATGATGTAGTGTTCACCATCTTCGGTCAGCTCGCAGCGTGTCTCTTGACCGCCCGCATCACACCCAACATTTGGTTCTGAAAGGCAAAATGCACTGAGCATCTCCTTGGAGATCTTCGGCAGCCAGTGTTTTTTCTGTTTCTCGGATCCAAATAGCGTGATGGCGCCGCATCCAATGGATTGATGGGCAGACACGACAACGGCGGTTGACCCACACACCCGTCCGATTCGTTCGAGTACGCGGTTGTACGAGGTGACTCCAAACCCGCCGCCGCCATATTCCTGCGGAACGATCATTCCCATTACGCCAATATCAAAGAGTCGTTTTAGAGCCCAATAGGGAATCTCTTGCGAACGATCAATTTCGAAGGACGGATGCTCATTCTTGAGATAGTCATCAAGCGCCGCAAGCATTTGATCACACCGAGCAGTTTCTTCTGCTGAAGATTCTGGATATGGGAAGACGTCGCGTTCAAGGATGTTGCCCCAGAACAAATTCTTGCAGTAGCCCATGGTGTCTGGATCTGGACCAAGCATTTCTTCGGCAGCCTTGATCTGCTTGATGTCACGGGCATCAACATTCTTGAGGCTGTCGGCAAGTGATGGTTTGGTGGTCATAGTCGGTACTCCAGAGTGTGTGCCATCTCAGGCTTTCTTTGCTAAGAAGGCCTGCAACAAATTGGTTGTGTGTTCGGTACTGCGAAGTGAGCAAAGCCCTTCGCGTTCCATATCAAGGCCGGCTGCGAGCCCATCTTTGACACCTGTGGCGATGCAGTGTGCGACGACGCCCGCGGCTTGGTCAGATTCAGTGGCATGCCGAATGTGATCGACTTCGGCCAGCAACATTTCTTCGTCGCAGCAGGCGATGGTTCGCGGCAGGTTCGCGGGGTGTAGGGCGGGGGCAAGTGTTCTGCATGCCGCCTCGAGTTCATCGGCGGTACTGACGAGGACATCACACAAGCCTTCGGGCATGGCTTCGCTGAGAAACGGTGTGCCAGACGCAATGGCCTGCACGCTCGTATCTGGCGCCACGCGGGCTGGCAACAATTGGGTGCCTCCCCAGCCTGGGCAGAGACCAAGCGATGCTTCTGGGAGCCCGATTGGGTAGGGCTTACCACGGTGCGACATCCTGCTTGCCACGATGCCATGGCAGTGCATGGCCAATTCGAGGCCGCCACCGAGCGTTGCGCCGCAGACTGCGGCAACGACTGGAAACGGCATCGCAGCGAGTCGCCCAAAGACTCGTTGTCCTTCAGCGAGGTATGCATCGAGTTCATTATTGTCGAGTTGGCTGATTTCTTTGAGATCAGCCCCAGCGACCCAGACGCGTTCGTCTCGGCTGCGGACGATGAGCATGGATGGCGGGTCTGATTCGAGCAGATCAAACGTGGCATCGAGCCGCGTGATCATGGGGCGATCGAGTACAACGACACTTTGGTGGGGTGCTTCAAGCCACATAACCGCACTGCCATCGGCCGCGCGGTCAAGCGGGAAAGCGGTAGCTGGCGAGGTGGCAGTCATGGTGGCGTAGAAACTCCAAGGATCCGTAGCGGGGGTGGAGGCAGCGCCGGTTCGCGGCGACGATGTCGCGAGTCGCTTGACCTCACCAAGTTCAATTGTCGTCGTCGCTGCAGCGTGGTTCGTCACGTGATACAGCGGCTCAGATGGGCCATATTGGACCCCAAATCCAGATAACTAGGACGAGTACGTCTAGATTGATCAGGACCCCCCATGATACCAAAGAAGGGACCTCGCATGGGTGGGTTTGTGAGCTGCTCGACTATCTGGAATAGAGCTTTTTAAGTCGTTCTTGAGCATCCGCGCCTGCAATGACCTCGGCCGAGAGCACGGCCCCTCGTTCGAGTGTTTCAAGCGAGACTGGCCCCTCAAGTTCATTGAGCCACGCCTTGGTGGCTGCGACTGCTACTCCGCCACCCCGAGCGAGTGTATGGGCGAGATCCATGGCCGCCCCATCGAGTTCTTCGCGTTGGACGAGATGGTCTACGAGGCCCATTTCATAGGCCGCCTCGCCGCTCCGAGTGCCACCTTGCAGCAGCATCGCACGGGCTGGGCCGACCCCAATTTTTCGAATAAGCCAAGGCGCCACGACTGCGGGGCAAATGCCAAGGCTCACTTCTGGGTAGCCAAGCTTGGCCTCGGGGTGGGTGATGGCTATGTCGGCGACGGCGGCAAACCCACACCCGCCACCGATCGCGGCGCCCTGAACCCGGGCAATCACTGGTACCGGAAGTTGTCGGAGGCGATAAGTAGCTCGTCCAAGACCACTGAGCATCTTGCCCATGGCGTTGACATCATTGAGCACGCCTCGTAAGTCCATCCCGGCGCAGAAGGATTTGCCAAGCCCGCCGAGAATGAGAACCCGCATGTCTTGATCGCGTTCAAGGGTATCGAGGGCTTCGTGAAGGCCCTCAATAAGTTCTGGCGATAACGCATTGTGCTTTTCAGCACGATTGAATTCGGCCGTCACGATGTGATCTGTATGGGTAAGTTCAACCAGTGCCATGGTGGAGAGCATACCGCCCCCGCTCCTACCCCATCATGTCCACGGCGTGCCAACAAGTGCTCGCAAGGCATCGCCTGGTCGATCGTGTTTCAGAAGGCTCTCGCCAATGAGGAATCGGCGGATGCCGTGTCGAACCATGTGTGCCATGTCGGCTGGTGTCTTGATGCCCGACTCTGTGACCAAGATGTCAAGGTGTTCTTCGGCGAGTTCGAGCATGCGAATCGTGTGCGAGATATCCGTCTTCATCGTGGCGAGGTTGCGATTATTGATGCCAAGCAGCATGTAGCCCGGATGGGGGAATCCGACATGCTGGAGAACACGGAGCAAGTGCTCCATGTCATGCACCTCGACCAAGGCCGTCATGCCAAGCTCATGGGTGAGTATCAACATGTCCATGAGAAGGCCCTCAGAGAGGCATTCTGAGATCAACAGGACCGCATCCGCACCCGCAGCTCTCGCTTCCCAGACCTGGTATTGGTCGATCAGGAAATCCTTGCGGAGCACTGGGATTCTGACGGCTTCTTTGATTGTCCGAATCGTGCTGAGTGATCCACCAAAGAAATGCTCATCTGTCAAACAAGAAATCGCGACCGCTCCGGCGTTTTCGTACTGTAGAGAGATGTCAACAGGATCAAACTCCTCACGTATCACCCCAGCAGAGGGACTTTGACGTTTGACCTCAGCGATCACATTCACGCCGCCCGGACCGTTTCCTGTTGAGACGGCCGCAAAGAAGTTGCGTGGTGGCTGCTGCGCTGCCACATCGTCTTGCAGTTGTTCAAGCGGACACGCAACACGGGCTGCGGCGACTTCGCCTCGTTTGTGTTCGACGATTCGTGGCAGGGTGATGGGCGTACTCATGGCAGTGGGCGCGACTGAGGTCGCGTGGTGTTCGACTATAGCCGCGCCGACCGAACTCGCAACGGCAGATTCGGTGAATCCGGGAATGGGCGTGCCTGTGTGGACCATTATCGTGGGTGGGGTCGCAGCTGCCATCTTCGCCGGGTCGGGCTGGGGACGACTGAGGCGGGTTCCGGTTCGCCCATGGCGGTTTGGGCCAGGCGCCGGCGTTCTGACGTTCTTGATAGCGATCGTTGCGGGGGCGGTGTGCGGGGGAATCGCTGCGGGCGTACTTGGCATGAATGCAGATTCGTCGCCCACGCTGGCTGAGTTATTGCCAATCATGGGTGCATCTTGGTTGGGGCAACTTGCCGCTGCATCGTGCTTACCTTTGGTGCGTGGCCTAGTTGATCCACCGGCAGCTGGCATGGGCCGCGGATTGCCACGCAGCAGGGGTGTGGTGTGCCCAGACCGCCGCAAGGGCAGGGTGTATGCGGGTCTTGTGGGCGGTGTTGGGCTGGTCCTGTTTTGGCCCATGACACTTGCTGCGGCGGGCATTGCGGGCGTGATGTGGTACTGGCTTTCGGGCCATCCACCGAGCACTGTGGCGCACGAATTGTTGAGGCAACTGGAAACAGAACCATCATCGAGCATGCGGATTGCAGTTGCGGCCTCGGTCATAGTGTTTCCCGCTGTGATTGAGGAGGTCTTGTATCGGGGCCTCCTGCAGGAGTCGTTCCGAAGGGCTCGGCTCTTCAGCAGCGGCGCGCCGTGGCAGTCCATTGTGCTTGCGAGCCTGATCTTTACTGCGATGCACATCGGCGCGGTCGATCCACACGGCCTCGCTGGCCTCTTCGTATTGTCGCTCGGGTTTGGCTGGGCATACGCCAAGACAGGCCGTTTGACGGCTTCCATTGTCATGCATATGGCATTCAACGCCGGGAACTTGATTCTGGTGATGTAGCCGACTCCACGCCCCGGCCAGAGTCTCGTATCCTCTGCACGATATGAGCGAGAGACAACGCATTCTGACCGGCGACACACCCACAGGGAATTTGCACATTGGCCACTGGGTTGGCTCGGTCAAACGTCGAGTACAACTGCAAGAGAAGCACGAGTGCTATTTCTTGATCGCCAATTTGCATGCCTACACCACCCGCGCCGATTCACCGATGGACGTGCATCGAGATTGCATCGAGGTTGCTCGTGATGCCCTTGCGATGGGTGTCGATCCTGAGAAAGCAGCCATATTTTTGCAAAGCGAAGTGCCAGCCCTTTCAGAACTGACCTATCTCTTCGCCATGTTGCTGCCGTTCAACCGTGTGATGCGGAACCCCACGCTGAAGGATGAGCTGAAGATCAAAGGTCTTGCAGACAATTACTCGTTCGGTTTCCCGCTGTACACGGTGGGGCAGACGGCCGACATCCTGGCCTTTCGCGCCCATAGCGTGCCAGTCGGTGAAGACCAAGTTCCCCATCTCGAACTTACGCGTGAAGTGGCGCGGCGCTTCAACAAGATGTACTGCGGTGTGCCAGATAAGGCACCAGACGAAGAGCATGAGTCACTTGGCGGCGTGTTCCCGATTCCGGTGGCGGATGTTGGTAAGGTTGGTCGCTTGGTCGGGACCGATGGCCAGAACAAGATGAGCAAGTCACTCGGCAACACGATTCATGTGATTGACACTGCCAAGAAGGTCAAAAAGAAGATTGGCAAGATTTACACTGGCCAAGACAGTCGTCAGCCAAATGATCCGGGCATTGTCGACCCTGAGAAGAATCCGTTGTTTCAGTATCTCGACGTGTTCGTCGAGGACGAAGCAACGAAGGTCGACATTCGTGATCGGTATGAGCGTGGCGACAATATTGGAGATGGTGAAGTCAAGATGCTCGTCGCAGATGCGATCAATGAATTGCTAGAACCAATGCGTGAGCGACGCCTACAGTACGAAGATGACGCCGTGGTGCTTGAAGTCCTCAGGTCCGGCACCGCCCGGGCCATCGCTTCGACTGAAGAGACGATGCAGATGGTCAAGGACGTGGCGGGAACCGGGTTCTTCAAGCGAACGCTGACGCTGGCGTAAAGGGGCGGGGCTTCGCCGCGCGGGGGCTGGCGCACTCCGCCGCCTGTTTGTCAATGGCAATACAACGGCCCAGGTTGCAATGGGGCCAAAGGGCTCCACACCGGGATCTGGGCACACAAGTTGAGAAACGGCAGTGATCTGGTGTGGCGATAGAGCCCTATTCACGTTTGGTTCATGGTTTAGCCGATACCGCTCTTTGGCATGGATGCCTCAGAGAGAGATTGTTGCCCCTATGTTGACCTCGGTCACGCTCGTTGTGGCGATCGGTTTCGGCTTGATAGCCTTGGGGAGGCACTGGAAACGTGTTTCTCGGACCAACACCGATGCTGCGCAGCCTTCGCGGCAATTCGCATGAAGTTTGGCACCGCGGCACCACCTCCTATTCCTGTTGTCATCACGGTGTCATCACATGAGCAACTTCGACCAACCGGTTCGTGACTTTCTGACTTGGCTTCGGGTTGAGGCCGGGCTCTCAACGGCCACATTGTCAGCGTACGGTCGAGATCTTCGGGATCTTACCGAGGATATGATTGAGCGTGACATTCTCTCGCCCAGCGATGTCGGTCCGCGTGATCTTGCTGATCATGTGCAAACCTTGCACCGCGATCGTGCGATGCAGCCGAGCAGCATCGCTCGGCACCTCTCGACCATTCGCATGTTCTTCAAGTACCTCGAAGCCGAGCGTCGTATTGAACGAAGCCCGGCTGGTCCGCTTGTTCCACCAACGCGATGGAAGCGGCTCCCTGGTGTATTGTCGCCGAAGCAAATGCGATCGCTCATTGAAGCAGCTGCGCCTGGAACAAGCGTGTTGTGGCAACGTGACCGAGCCTTGGTCGAAGTGATGTATGGAGCCGGCCTTCGAGCGAGCGAAACAGGCACTCTTCGCGTGAGCGATTGGAAGCAAGAACTTGCAGTTGTGCTTGTTACCGGGAAGGGCGACAAGCAGCGCCTCGTTCCAATTGGCGATCCAGCGATGAGTGCCATTGCCGAGTACTGCGAGCAACTGCGTCCGCATCTCACACGATTCAATGATGGCCGCGACGCCGATCGGCTCTTGCTTTCACACACTGGCCGGCCAATTGAGCGGGTGGCTGTGTGGCAGATTATTCGTCGCCTTGCGGCGCGAGCAGGGCTCGAAAACGTACATCCACATATGCTCAGGCATAGCTTTGCTACCCATATGCTCGCCGGCGGGGCTGACCTTCGAGTGGTACAGGAGCTTCTTGGTCACGCCGATATTGCCACCACGCAGATCTATACGCATATCGATCGATCTCGCCTGCGTGATGTTGTACAGCAGTGTTTGCCGAGAGAACGCCGTTCGGCTTGATTGAGTCTCTCAGGGGGCTACCATCATCATTATGTGCCGCTTGCTAAGCCTGGTCGCGTTCTGCCTCGCATCATCATTGTGCCTTGGGGCCAACGATGCTGAAGTGCTTCGGCAAGCTGGCATCGAGCCGGTCGTATCGCCCAATGACTTTCGTGCGTTCATGACCGATCTGCAACTTGGTG
>JABJQE010000247.1 GCA_018663565.1 Phycisphaerae bacterium | reverse complement strand
GTGGGTTCATTGGAGATGATGCCCCGCTTCCGGGCCTCTCGCGATACGACATTCCAGTGCTCGCTTACAACCAGACGTTTGCGAATGGGCTTGGGTTTACTGAGGATTTTTCAGTCGGTCCAGACAACTTCGGCAGCTGGGAAACAGCCATCAAGCAACGAATTGGTTGGCAACTCATGAATAAAATCCTGGAGCGTCTTGAGGGCGTGCAGTCATGCCAAGCGAGTCTGGGTCGAATCGCTCCTGCATTTTGGGCTGAAGAGTCCCCTAATGTAAATACAACGTGGCGGCACATCGTCGACGCATGGGGGCGTCCCATCGTCCCCGTCTTCGCCGGCCGCGAGTGGTATACCCGAGCGACAGAGTCTTCCGGCCTCAATGACGTTGAACTTGAGAACACGACGGACACACCGTTCAAAGACGCTGATGGCACCATCCGCACATTTGAAGAGCGAGCCTTTGGCCCAGCGAGAGGTTCCCGCGCGTACTTCATGAGCACTGGTCCTGATGGGCGTTATGGTTGGGTTGGCTTTACAAACCCCACTGGCGCCGACTTTGTCGGAGATGCCGATGACACTCGATTCGGCAGAACTGAAGACAACCTCTATTCGTACGAGGTACGTCAGTGGTAATCCTTCGGCACATCTCGGCGCGTAGACCAGCATTCACGCTCATCGAGTTGCTTGCTGTGGTGGCCATTATTGGATTGCTCAGCGTGGCGACGATCGCTTCGTACCAGTCGATCGCCAATGACGTTCGCAGCGCCGGAGCCGTTGAGCAGGTCAAGGCAGCGCTTGCTCGTGGCCGCGGCCGAGCGATTGAGACTGGCCGCAGCACCGTTGTGGCATTTCGGCCGGTGTTTACCTCGCCCGGTGTACAGCAACTCGAGATTGTTCTGGCGCAGTTTGCCGGCAATACCTATGACTGGATATCAGATGGCAGCGGATCATTGCCCCAAGGGGCAAATCTGCGACTGGCTCGGTTTGTACCGATCTCTGGCGACAATCCGGAACTGCTTTCTCCTGGCGTTGGCGTTGCTGCAACCGCGCATCGTTTCTCCGATGTCGAGGGTGATGAACAACTTGCTAGTTCCGGCGACGCGCAGTATTTGACTACATCAAATCTGCTGGGCGTTCAGGGCATCCCCGAGGCACCGGGCATTATTCCGGCCGTGCTCTTTGGCCGAGATGGTTCCGTTGCTGCGATCATTCAGGAGGCCGAAGCAGAGTGGTGCTTTATTGATTTCAACGGTGATGGTGCCCAGCGGTATGACGGCTCGGATTACTGCAACTACACCAGGCAGACCGGATGGAATCCGCCCGCCCCGTGCCCGCCAGAACTGCCCGATTCCGTTATGGAAGGCACAGCACCTGCTGGATCCTGCTGGCTTGGCGCGTTCTATAACCCGACCGGGACGTTCTATCAAAACCGCAATCTCATTGAGGAAGCCGTGCCAATGTGTCAGTGGCATGACGACGACGAACCCTTCGTCGTCATCACGCCATACCTCGCAGTGTTCGATGATCGTGATGCTCGCGAAGAACTCGACCAAGGCGCATGGATCAACACTCGGCAAGGTGCTGCCTATCGCGGCCGTGACTTGACGAAATTCATTGATGAAACTGGCCGTGTGCTTCACTTCAACCGCTACACCGGCGTGGCGATGGAGGCATCAGGGCGATGACTCACGCATATACAACGCTGCGTCGCCGAGGCTTCTCGCTGATCGAACTGCTGATGGCGATCTTTATTCTCGGCATCGGGCTCATCAGCATCGCGTCGCTCCTTCCAGCAGGCATTGTGCTGCAGCAGCGAGCCGAAGACGAATTGATGGGGCCGCTTGTTGCATCCGATGCGTTGGGCTTGATCCGATCTCGCCTGGCACCAGGTGACTTTGGCAGTTGGTGGGACTTCTACGACGCGCAGCAGGACTACTTCTACGAGAGAGGCGAAGACGCATCGGCTGTTGGCCTGGCCTCAGGCACAATCGGGAAGCTCTTCAATGCCCGTGAAACACAGCCTGCCGCCTGGCTCTCTCATGATGTGTGGCCCTGGCAGCGTCCCGCAGTGGTCACTTCTGTGGGTTTGAGCGACTCATCGGACCCTGCTGCAAGCTTCGGCACGCTCGACGTGTTCAACTCGTTGGCCTACGAGGGGCTTGCTGAGTCGGTTGGCGAGCACACGCTGCCTGCAGGCCATCCATGGCGACGATTTCAGTTCTTCGACCCACAAGACACATCGCAAACAGCCAAGGGCATTCCCTTTGATCTGTTTCACCTTTCTATCCCTCGCGTGCTCATCACGCCCGAGGAGCGATCATGGCCCAGGCCAGACGTGTCGGGTCGCACACCGAAGTATTTTTGGGACTGCGCCTTCCGTAAAGTCGGCGAAGAGGTGCAAGTGGCTGTGTTTGTGTACCGCGTAAAGGGATCTAGCCTTTCGGTGCCGCCGTGGAGCCCTGGCCCTATTCAAGATTCAACGAGCGATGATGGTGGGCTGGTGCCATTGCTGCATATGGTGAATCTTGCAGAAGCAAGCCTTCCATTTACACCATGGACCGTTGGCCTTGATGGCCGCCATGACGATACGCAGATCGGCGGCGCCTCGGCCGACGATCAGTTTGAGCCGGCAGACCGAAATTGGGACTGGCAACGCAATAACCAGTACCTCTTGGATCAGTACGGCACGATCCATCGCGTGCTCTCCGGACGTAAAGATGCGAAATCCACATTGACGCTTACTGCCCCAGTGCCAGCGCCTGTGGTATCGACTCAGCTTGACCGCCTCGACCTTGATCAGGACTCCGCAACAGACGACCCACAAATGTATACAGCGAGCACGGTGCTTCCCGCACGTTCGATGGGGCTGATGAGCCGCACGACGGACTTTCCAACTGGCTTGATGCATCCTGATTCGCAATTGCCTGTCGTTGATCGCTTGTGGCATCTCCCGTTGCATGTCGAATCGGCTGATGGTCTTGGGTATGAGTTGATTCCGGTGTATGTGACGGTGGGGAATCTGTGATGCGTACACAAGAGTCTTCTTCTCGGCGCGGCTTCACGTTGATTGAAATCCTCGTGGCCATAGCGGTGTTGGTCGTTGTCATTCTGATTTGCGGTCAAGCTTTCCAAGCAGCCTCGGCTGTGGCCCGCAAGGGCGAGGCCAGCGGCGATGCTTTGCAGGAAGCGTGGACCGTGAAGCGGCAGATCGAAGATGATTTGTCTCGTATCAATCCAGATGGCGCCTTGGTCATTCACAGTGTTGAAGTACCGAACGATTTCAATCGGTCCAAGTGGGCAAATACAGGGGTCCGCCCAGGACTGATCAATCCAAATTTGCCGCCGACTGCGCCAGTGCGGTGTGATCAGTTGTTGTTCTTCACTGGTGGTTACGAGCCGTCGACGAAATACGGATCCAATCAATTTGGCCAGCTCGCCGGCGTCCCACGCATCATGGGGGGCGCATCGATGGTGAGCTTCGGCCATGGGCTGCAGTTCCCCGAACTCTCCCCGTATTCCATTGAGACGCCAACTAATCCTGAGCAGTCACCACTTGGTCAATTGCCTAATCAGTACCGCGGACATGATGTCGATATGCGAGCCCTGCGGTATGAGCGGCAAGATCTGCAGCCGCGGCTCGCCCCGTTCTATCACCATGCTGTTGATGACCCCGCGGGTGGATGGGGTGGCAGTGGCGATCGGATGCCAACGAAGTACACGCAGTATGGCTTTGCTGGCCCTGCCTCGATTTATAATCAGGTTGATGGCCCGGACATTCGGGGAGATCAGCCCGAGGCGCGGCGGTGGCTCTTGACCCGGCAAGCTATTCCACTCGCCGACGATGATGGCGAACCACCAGGCGGCTCGGATTATCCCAATGACGCGAGCAAGCGGATCTACCGATACCAGGCCTTTGCAACCGAGTCGCTGTTCCCAGCTGACCCGCGACCTCGCACGAGCAGTGAGGCGGGCTTTGAAGTTGCAGTTCCTGTGGTGGATTACGGTCGCGTCGATGTCGCGTCGATGTTGATGGGCAGTGTGCGCGAGGCCTTGTTGCATTCGCAGCCGTACTCAAGCCCGTACAGCAATTTTGCACGGCGACCCTGGTTTATTGATGACAACCCCGACAACACACACGCAGTACTTGAAGACGTTCGACCTGGAGCGTCGGCGCCTGGCATGAACGGCGAATTGCCTGGCCAAGGCACACAGCGAGATTTGTTGAAGTCACTCATGAGTTGGCCTCGCGCCGAACGAGATGCCAAAGGCGCATCGC
>JABJQE010000246.1 GCA_018663565.1 Phycisphaerae bacterium | reverse complement strand
TGGGCAGATCACACCAATTGTTGTACCGGCTTGGCATGCTCTCCCGGCAGGGCCGGCTCGGCATGCCTGTGCTGCTCGACTCACACGTCGCATCCATCACGGCGCCAATGCACGCCGACTACAGCGAACTGCTTTCATCCGGCGCGCAGTCACTCGTGCAACAGGATCTTGATCCGCTCAATTTCCCTGAACTCAAACGCATCTATAACCGCCGCCAAGCCCGCGTGATCAAGGACATCGAGGGACCGGCGGTGATCATGGCCGGAAATGGTTTTGGCGAAGGCGGCCCAATCGTCGAACACTTCATTCGCTGGCTCCCTTCTCGCAAAGGGCGGCTACTGCTAAGTGGATTCTGCATGCCAGGAACGGTGACCGGCCGCCTCGCTGACGACCCTCCACGCATCAAACTCCGCGGACAATGGGTTGGGGTCGAAGCGCCGATCGATCGCATCAATGGATTCTCTGGTCACGCAGATGCATCGCAGCTCGTGCGGTGGATTGCATCGATGCCCGGCCAGCAGCCACATATTGTGCTCAATCACGGAGACCCAGCACCCCGCGCGACATTTGCTGCGCGGCTGAGCCAGCTGGGGTACACCACGTCAACCCCTGAAGTGGGCGAACCGATTCCGGTACCGCTACCGTGCAGCGTATGAGTACCGACGCCTCGCTCCGAACAGTGATCATGCCTCCCCCGTCTGACATCACGCCAGCCGATCGCTGTGTGGTGTTGCTACACGGATATGGAGCCAATGCGCACGATCTGCTGCCACTCCGCGACGACATTGCGCCTGCTTGGACCGCCATCGCCATAGAAGCTCCGATTGACCTCAGTCCAATGGGCATGCCAAATGGACGAGCGTGGTTTCATATCACACCCTCTGCAGACGGCACGTTGTCACTTGATGTTGCCGGTGCAGAGTCCGCTGTCCGCCAACTCATGGCCCAGATTCCACAGGCCGTTGAGTCCGCCGGATTCAGTCTCGAAAACACCGTCATCATGGGCTTCAGCCAAGGCGCGATGCTGGGGCACGCATTACTCCTGCGCGAGCATCTCACCATGCGTGGTCTTGCCAGTTGCAGCGGACGAATGATGCGTGAATTTGTAGGCGACGGCAGCCGCGTATGTGCGGATCAACCAGTGTTTCTCTCACATGGGACGCATGACGAGCTTATCCCAGTGAGTTCAGGGCACGAACTTCGCGATCTCTATCAGCTACACACACCAGCCTGTGTGACCTGGTGCGAGGAACCGATCGGCCACGGAATAGGGCCGAATATGATCGAATCGATGCGAGCCTGGTTCGCCGCGGTCTAGACCACCGCCAAGCCACGAAGGGTGCACGATCAGAACAACATCAAATACCCAATCGCCGCGGCCACTACCACGATGCCACCGATGAGCATCATGCCCCAGCAGCCGAAGCCCCCGCCTGTTTCGTCCGTGTTCGTGTCTGCGTTTGTCATGGAATGCTGCTTCTCTGTGGTGAGTGGTGCCGTAGAAACCGGATGATGATGTCCGAGAGTCCCCAAGTCAACCGCTCGCCGGTATCTCGGCATCCACTGTACGATTACCACTCTTACCCATAACCACCCACCAGAAGGACCACCCATGTCATTCACGCTCCCTGATCTCCCATACGCATTCGATGCTCTCGAGCCACATGTTGATGCCCGAACGATGGAAATCCATCACGACAAGCACCATGCTGGCTACGTCGCCAAACTCAATGCAGCCATCGAAGGCCACCCCGAGATTGCAGAGATGTGCATTGGCAGCCTCTGCAAGAATCTCGACACGATTCCCGAGGACATTCGCGGCGCCGTTCGCAACAACGGCGGCGGGCACTACAACCACTCGCTCTTCTGGAGCACGATGGGGCCACCCACCGGGCAAGGCCCCACAGGCGATCTCGCCGCGGCCATTGATGAGTCATTTGGGAGCCTCGACGCCTTCAAGGACACCTTTGCTGCAGCCGCAGCTACTCGCTTTGGCTCTGGCTGGGCATGGCTCTGCGTTTCCGACGGCTCGCTCACAGTGTGTTCAACTGCAAATCAAGACAACCCACTGATGGCGGTCGGTGACTGCTGCGGCGGTAGCCCTATCCTCGGACTCGATGTCTGGGAGCATGCCTACTATCTGAACTATCAGAACAGGCGGCCCGATTACATCGCTGCATGGTGGGATGTTGTGAACTGGGAAGCCGTCGCTGAGCGATTTGCCAAGGTCGGAAGCTGCTGCTCAAGCAAGTCCTAGTTCAATATCACTACACGTCACTTTGATTCCGCCACCTCCACTCTGGGAGGCGGCCTGGCTGGGCTGCGCAAAGCGAGACATGGGGTGACTAGCCAAGCGTCGTGAGCGTGACCGTCGGAATGGCGATACACAAGCCCGCCACAACTGAGCCCCAGCAGCAAGAACACCAAGTGCGATGAGCGACGCAAAGCGATCTTGACCAAGAGGCCAGCAGGCTCACCCGGCTAAGTTTCGAGCAGTGGATACAACGGCAGCAATAGCAGCATGCCAACAAGCAGCGGTATCGCCCTTCCCCTGAGCGAACACTTCCACCTTGTCGAGGGTGTATGGCATGATCTACCCAGTGCGCCATGTCTTAGCGTGGAGCGTCGGTACGATGTCGGATGTGAGCCTCTTTGAAGTTGGTCTTATCGCGGGCGGCGGCGCCATTGGAGCAGCGTCTCGCTATCTGATTGGCGCAGCGCTCGCCCGATTGACGACCTGGCCAGGCTGGGCGGGCGTACTGCTCGCCAACCTGCTCGGCTGCCTGATGATTGGTATCGCGGTCGGATCTGGCGGGGCCGGGCCGTGGACCCATGCCTTTCTCATGACGGGCCTGTGCGGCGCCCTGACCACGATGAGCGCCCTCGCTCTTGATCTCACGGTGCTTCTGTGGATCGCGGCGTGGCGACAGTTTGCCTGGTGCCTCGGCCTCACGCTCGCCATTGGAATCCCGCTTGTGCGACTTGGGCAGGCGATTGGCGAGACGCTGTGGGGAGGCGTGGCATGAGGCGTATCGCCATCACGACAGCGGCCGTTGCAGGTGGCGGCGCACTGGGCGCACTGATTCGCTTCCTCACCGAAGTGGGCGGCGAGGCGATGGGCGTCGCAGGATGGGTCGTGATTCTCATCATCAACTCGCTCGGGTGCGTGGCGATGGGCTTCCTCTTCTACTGGCTTGAATCTCGGCTCCGCCGTGATGGACAAGGATTGCTTCGGCACCTCCACGTGCGGCATTCGCTCCAGGGCACGCGCGGCATTCTGAACGAAGACCCAACACTTCCTGCCCCGGAACTTGCACGATTCCACCACCGACTCGCCACCCAGAGTGGATTCTTGCTGACTGGACTCATTGGCGGGTTCACCACCTTCAGTTCATTTGGCCTTGACGTCGTGATGTTGATCGAGTCTGGAAGTATCGCTGAGGCAGCACTGGATATCACGCTCTCAATTGGACTTGGCATCACTGGCATTGTGATCGGACTCGAAATAGGCAGGCGGACACTCTCGCAGATAACGCCCAAATGTTGAACCCAATTTGGCACTTCTTATGCGGTTGGCCGATCCGATAGATAGGGTGCTTGAACTTCCATGATTCGTTG
>JABJQE010000245.1 GCA_018663565.1 Phycisphaerae bacterium | reverse complement strand
GGCAGCGAGCGCCGTGCGAAAGCTCCCTGGCAGAATCACAATGGTATTTGGCTTCGTTGCAGCTATCGCGCGTCCGGCTTTCCATGGCCCCAGTACACCACAGGGGTCGATGTTGACGATGTCGTCGACAGCGGGATGCCCGCGAAGCAGTGGCTTCATGCCACTCCGCACGGCGGCCGTGATGTGAGCGTCGCCCGGCAGGGCCGAGCGAAGCGATTGCAAGGCAGGAGTCGCCATGCACACATCGCCAATCCATGTTGGCATGATGATCGTCACTCGTGGCGCTGGCGTTGTGCTCCAGTTGATCACTGCGTGCTCGCAAGAATATGGTCGACCGCTTCTGTGATGGTCCCAACGGTTCTCTCAGCGGCCGGTGTGCCGGGTGTTTCGCTAAGCAAGATGGTGTGGCACTGAGCCGCTTGGCCCGCGGCGATATCGCGGTCTTGGTCGCCAACCATCCATGAGTCAGCGAGGCTGAGTCCATGGCGAGATGCCGCCTCAAGCAACATGCCGGGCGACGGCTTTCGCCATGGGTGCTCGCGTGTGTACTCAGGCACGGTGCCGTGAGGATGCCATGGGCACCACAGCCAGTCGAGAATCGGAGTGTCCTTGAGCAGTGTTTGTATCCGCGCGTGTACGGACCGCACAGCATCTTCGTCATAACGCCCGCGTGCAACGCCGCCCTGGTTTGTGATGACGATGAGTGGCCAGTTGGCCGCATGAAGCCGGGCAAGTGCGGCTTCTGCACCAGGCATGAGCGAGACGCCCTCGGGGTCACCAAGGTCGCCATCATTGACGATAATCGTGTTGTCGCGGTCAAGCAGTACTGCAGGTCGTCCACTCATCGAATCATCTCGGTGGGTCGCAGAACAATCTCGGACACGCATACGCGTGGCGGTTGTTCGACGGCGTACATCACAGCATTCGCGATGTCATCGGGCGAGAGAACCGCTCGCATGTTGTCGTAGTAGGCCTCGGTTCCAGCTCTGGTCTGCTCATCACGAATGCTCTCGGTGAGATTTGTAGTGACGGCACCAGGCGAAATCGTGGTGACGCGAATGGCTGGTCCTCCACGCTTGTGATCAGCTGCGGCCTCCGCTCGAAGCCCTTCGCTGAGCGAATCAAGCGCGGCTTTGCTCGCCGAGTACACAGCGGCGCCCGGAAACGGATTCCGCCCAGCGACCGATGAAATATTGACGATATGACCTGAGGCTCGTGACCGCATGCCCGGTAGCGCCGCTTCGATGGTGTGCAGCGCCCCAAGCACATTGACTTCGAGCGTGTCCCGCCAATCGTCGCTGTTCGCGTGTTTCATGGGCGCTATGGGCATGATGCCGGCGTTATTCACCAGGTGCGTGAGGCCGCCGAGTTCCTCGGCTCGCGTGACGGCGGCCAGTACGTCTTCGCGGTTTCGCACATCACCCGGATTCACGATGGCGGTTCCATTGATCGTCTTGGCTACCGCCTCGAGCCGGTCGGCGCGGCGGCCGAACAGAATGACGGTGTCACCCCGGGCAGCAAGTCGCGTGGCGATTGCGGCTCCAATGCCGGTGCCCGCACCTGTGACGATGGCGATGTGAGTCATGGTCAAATCCTCTGGTCCGCGAAGGACTCCTTGATCGGTTCTGGGGGCTATCGTACGGGCATGAACGCAACTGATTCAAAAGAGCGATCTGAATCTGACCTCGTGGCCGCTCGCCGGGCCAAATTGAAGCGGTGGACAGAGGAGCTTGGCATCGACCCCTGGGGCAGCCGAGTCGACGATCTAACCCCTCTCGCCGATGCTCGGTCGATGTTCTTGGAATCCGCCGCAGATGCCATGGACGCCGAAGAACCGCCAAACGAAGACCCACGCCCGCGGGCCACAGTGGCCGGCCGAGTCATTCAGCATCGGGCCATGGGCAAGTTGACCTTTATGGTGCTTCGAGACGATTCCGGCGACTTGCAGGTGTCATGCTCGAAAGCCGATCTTGAAACGGCCTCATTCAAACTCGCATCGAAGGTGGACTACGGAGACATCGTTGTCGCATCTGGGCCCGTGGGTCGCACCAAACGCGGGGAGATTTGTGTCTGGGCTGATCAGTTCGAAGTGCACTGCAAATCACTGGCGCCGCCCCCAGAGAAGTTTCACGGCTTGACTGATGCCGAGCAGCGGTATCGCCGCCGCTATGTAGACATGTATACCAACCCAGAAACGATGGAGACGTTCCGCCGCCGATCACAGATCGTCTCGGAGATTCGGCGATTCATGGAGCGACATGGATACGTCGAAGTGGAGACGCCGATGATGCAGCCCGTCGCCGGCGGCGCCGCAGCGCGGCCATTCGGTACGCATCACAACGCGCTCGATATCGACTTGTTCTTGCGTATTGCCCCTGAGCTCTATCTCAAGCGATTGCTTGTTGGTGGCATGCGAAAGGTCTTCGAGGTCAACCGGAATTTCCGTAACGAGGGTGTCTCGCGCCAGCACAATCCAGAATTCACAATGATGGAGGCCTATCAGGCCTTTGGTGATTGTGAGACGGTGATCGAGCTCGCCGAGTCGTTGATTCGAGAACTCGCAGGCGGCGTACTGCCGTATGGCGACTTGGAGATTGATTACACGCAGGCCTTTGACCGCATTTCGTATGGAGATCTCTTCGAGCGTACGCACGGGTGCAATATGAGCGATGAGTCTGCAGTGCGAACTGTGGCGGCGAAGAAGCACGTCGAGGATGCGGCAACCCGTAACCACTGGCTGCTCGTGGAGGCACTCTTCGATGAGGCTGAGGATCGCATTGATCCGACCCGCCCCACCTGGGTGACTGACTTTCCTGCCGCCATCTCGCCGCTCACACGGCCACGCAGCGACGCCCCAGATATTGCCTGGCGAGCGGAACTGTTTATTGCGGGCATGGAGATTGGCAACTTCTATACCGAACTGAATGATCCCGATATTCAGCGAGCGCGATTCACCGAACAACTCGATGGCATCAATGATGAAGAGGCGGCTTTCCGGTCGCTCGACAGCGACTTCCTGGATGCACTGTGCGTCGGCATGCCGCCAGCAGGTGGGTTTGGCATCGGAATCGATCGCATCGTCATGCTTTTGACGAATCACACGAGCATCCGCGATGTCATCCTGTTTCCGCTGCTCCGCCCAGAAGGTGGTGAGCAATGATGCTGCTCGCTCTGGTGTGTATCGCCACCTCGCCGGCGCCGCTTGACGAGTGGTATTCGATCAGTCTCGCCGGATCGCCGGCTGGGTGGTCCCATGTCGTGGAGTCGATTGAAGGTGATGTGCGAACCGTGTACTCGGACGAGACCATGACAATTGGCCGGGCCAATGTCGAGGTCACGGTTCGGGCGAGTACCGCGTGGACAGACCACCTTGATGGACGATTTCGATGCAGTGTATGCAAGAAATGGGTGGCCCTCCAATTCGCACATCATGGCGGTTCGAGGGTGATAT
>JABJQE010000244.1 GCA_018663565.1 Phycisphaerae bacterium | reverse complement strand
CAACGTGTGGAGTTTGACGCGGTTGAGGCTGAGCCCGGCCGTGTTGTCGTATCGGTTCAACCACTCTCATCGTCATGATGAACCATGCCCTGTCAATTCTGCCCGATGCGTTTGTCGAGCGAACACGCCAGATTCTGAACCCAACAGATCTTGTCTTATGGGAAGAATCGTTGATTCATCCAGCGCTGACTGTGCGGTGGACTGGGAAGCCGGAGCGAGCAGGCCTTGGCGCCGAGTATCTCAAGGAGCAGGGCTTTACGCCCGAGCCTGTTGAGTGGTGTCCTGAAGCGTGGCTGCTTGGATCAGTGACTCGTAGGTCTGTCACTTCTCTGGAATGGGTCGCTGAGCAAACATTGTTTCTGCAGTCACTCTCGAGCATGGCGGCCGTCATGGCCATGGGGGTAGAACCCGGTCATGACGTGCTCGATCTGTGCGCTGCGCCTGGAGCGAAGACCTCGCTGATTCACCGCCGTCAAGCCGGCCGTGGGATCTTGGTTGCCAATGAACTCAGTCGATCGAGAGTAAAGCGCATGCTTGCGTTATTGAAGCGGCTTCGCATCTCCGATATTGACATCTTGACGGGGCCTGGCGAAATGCTCGGCAAGTCGCACGAGAAGTGCTTTGATCGTGTGCTCGCCGATGTGCCGTGCAGCGGCGAAGGCCGATTTCATCTCTCAGATGCTGCCAGTTGGTCGCGGTGGGGAGAGTCGTCGATCAATGGTCTTGCCAGGCGGCAGGTTGCACTGCTTGAATCTGCGTGTCGAACTCTTCGTCCAGGTGGCGAGGTGATCTACGCGACGTGCACCATGGCACCCGAGGAAAATGAATTGGTAGTGGATCGGGTACTGAAGAAGGCCCGCACGCCGATGGAGGTGTGCGAGATTGACTTGCCACTAGAGGCAGGTCGACCCGGACTCACATCATGGAAGAGCCACGAGTGTGCGCCAGAACTTCAGCGAACAGTGCGAGTCGTGGCGGGGTTTGGAATGACCCCGTTCTATATGGCCCGACTTCGACGAACGGAGTGATATGAGTCGATTGCACCTGCAAATCTTACTGATGTGTGTTGGATCTTTGTGGGGGTGCGCCTCGACAAAGCCATTGCCTGACCGCGACCCCTATCAAGTGGCGTTTGATCAGGCGGATGAGCCAGCGCGATCTGATCTGTCATATCTCATGAATCATATGAGTCGCAATGAACTGGATCGATTGGGACCAGAGCGGGCCCTCCATCATGCCGCCGTCATGCGCCAAGCCTGGCAGGATGCCCCATGGGCGGATGAGGTTGATGAGTCATTGTGGCGAGCCGCCATCCTTCCACCGACGCACGTGTCGGAGGCCTGTGAAGATTGGTGCGATACGATAAATCTTCGGCTCGATGGGGTTGGCACATCATCAATCACTGTACGAGAGACGGTCCGTCAGTTGAATGCTGCAATCGGCGACACGCTCGGTGTGCATTACCACCCCACAAAGCGGCGAGCACCAGATCAGGGGCCACTAGAGACTCTGGAGTCTGGCTGGTCTTCATGTACGGGGCTGTCCATCTTGCTTGCTGATTCATGTCGAATTCGCGGCATTCCGGCGCGGCTTGTCGGTACGCCATTGTGGAGTGATGACAGTGGCAATCACACCTGGGTCGAGGTGTGGGCTGATGGAGACTGGCACTTTCTGGAGGCCGCCGATCCGTCCTCCTGGGATACCGCCTGGTTCGCAGCCAAAGCCGCCAAGGCGGATCCGGCTGACCCCATGCACCGCATCTATGCCGTCATGCCAGACGGGCCGCATGTCTTTCCCATGGCCTGGGATCTTGATCGGACCGATATCCGCGGCGAAGACGTCACGGCTCGTTACAAGTAGCGACGCCCCGGTCCGGCTATGGACGTGATTGTCCACAACCGGGCCGGCATAGATTTGGTTATCGACGTCGCCTTCTGCCAAGAGCTGCGATTCCAAGCAGGACTAGGCTAGCTGGCGCAGGAACTGAGTTCGCCCCGCCGGATGTTGGCGTGGGTGATGCTGCAACCTTGCTCGCCGTGGCTGGAGAGAGATTCCATCGTATAGGACGATGTTCGATTTGAATATCAAATCCGACACGTGTGATGATGCCAACGAATGTCATTGCACCATCATGCTTGTCTTCGGGTCTCTCAGTCGACACATCAGCCGTCCAGAACGGGGACTCAGCACCGATTGGTCCGTCTTGATTGGTGTGAAATGTGGGGGGTGCTCCATTATTCCAGAGCGGGGGACGCTCCTTCTTGTTGGCCGACGCGGCCGCGGTCATCGCGAAGATGGCCACTACGGAACAGATCGTCATGTCATGCCTTCTCTGTGTCATGTCAGGCTCCTCTCAAGATGCTGCGACGATGTCTTCGGTAATCACACTGGCCGATTCAAGCAAACTCCACCCAGTTTCGCGGAACTGTGGGAAGCGGCCCATTGTGCCAGTGATCATTCGAATATCGTCGCTATCGATGGTGAGTGGGGTATCACGGCCGGTCCATCCAACGAATCGGCGGTGTCCATCAAACTGAATGGAGAATACGCGTTCTCGCATTGCCCAGTTGTCAAGTCGATCTGCAATTTCATCTGCTTTGTTGGTGAACAACGCAAGGAGACGATGCAGTTCGCGTTCGTCGGCGATGTGACGCATGGCGATATTGCATCCGAAGATGCACCACCAGCCGTAGCTCTCCAAGAGGTCGCCGGCCGCCTGATTATCAAGATCAATGATCTGCGACATCGAGTCAATCACCGCTGCTGTCGCTTGGCGTGGGTCGAGCCGGCCAAGCATGACCTCGGCCTCAAGGATTCCGCCCTTACAGGTGCGAATGATGCCGGCTGATCGTGCGCGTTCACTCGGGTCAGCTTGGGTGAACGACTCAACAGCGGCGAGCAACATTCCGTGCGCCTTGGCTGCGTGCACATTGGCCCCATCTGGATCTGCATCCATGAGGCGGCGGTGCGTGCTGCCCAGTACATATCGAGCGAATGCCTCGGTACGCAGGTCTCGTTCGCTGGTCGCGGCTGATCGGTCAAAGTGTCCTATGAGATCTGATGCAATCGTTCGGGCTTCTGTGAGGTGCCACAAGCTGTAGCACGCGTTGGCGAGATTGCTTTGAAGCATGCGGCGAATATCACTTGGAACTGGCGATTCTGCCAAACCCTCACGGGCGACATCAAGGCTGCGGGTAAACCGACCGAGTCCATCCCATCCACCAAGTTCTCGATTGCACGCGAGTGCTCGTTCCGCGGCGTTTGATGCGGCGGCGCGAGCCTTGCAGGCCAAGCGGATCATCTCTCGAAAACTGCCGCGGGCATGGGCCGCCTTGGCTTGTGAATCGAACTGCTTGAATGATTCGCCTGGTTTGGCCGAGCCTGAGGCGGCCTTCGGGGCGCCCCACAGGCATTCGCTCACGTCGCCAACACTCCAATCAAGCACTTCAGCGAGTTCAATAATGAAGTCAAGTTTTGGATTGCCGCTGACCGGAATCAACTTCGTAGAGTCTCTCCCAAGGGCGTCAGCAAGTTCTCGCCTCGTCCAGTTTCGATAGACCTGGGCCAACTCAACGAGTCGCTCCAGTCGTTTCTTCTTGTTTGACATGTCAATCATGTCGACTCCTCCCTACGTCGGCGATGCGTGGTGGGCTCGGCGACGCGGTCTCGGGACATCGTGCTAGTTCATACCCCTGGCTCCTCCTTGCTCCAGAAAGCAACGCGTGATTCACACTTAAAACGTATGGCCAAAATGGGGGCCTCCCTGAAGTGATGCCGAAAGTCGCGGCGGTTCTTCGAATGTGTAGTGTTTGCCTGTCTCGAGGCAATATCGCGGCAAGGCTGCTGGCGGAAGTGGCTTTCAGCCAACAACTTACGATTGTGGGGGCCGCTTCCAAATGTTCAACGCGAGATACGCGGGCGATACAATAAGGTTGGTTTGTGAGGGTTAGCCACGCACGCAGGGGCTTCAGATCATCCGGGATTGACGCGAGGTACAGCACGCATAGCGAGCCTCGCAGAACGTAGATCTGCTGCGTATCCTCACCTTCTATGTGCAGATGGATTGCCTATACAGGACCAGACGTTCGGCTCGACGAACTGCTGGTAAAACCCGAACGGTCATTGCTCTTGCAGTCCCGCCACGCGCGTGAGTCTACATTTGCGATCAATGCCGACGGATTCGGAGTGGGGTGGTACACCGATGTTGGCAACGAGCCCGGGACGTATCACGAGACTCGCCCAGCATGGAACGATGAGAATCTTTCGAGTCTCGCCGCGCATCTGTCATCTCCACTGTTTCTCGCACATATCCGAGCGGCCACAAGCGCGGTCTCACGGATGAATTGTCATCCGTTCAAGGCTGGGCGATGGCTCTTTCAGCACAACGGGTCGATCGGCGGATTTGACCGACTTCGCAGTGATCTTGATGCGTCTATTGACCCCGCGGTGTACGCGAACATGAAAGGGTGCACTGATAGCGAGACGATGTTCGGTCTGTGCCTGACCGAGGGCCTGCTCGAAGATCCAGGCGGCTCTATTGGCCGCATGATTGCCCGCGTCGAGGCGGCCCGGGCCGCCCACGGCGTCACCGATCCGTTCAATATGACCGTGGCCACCACGGATGGGCAGACGCTCTACGCCGCTCGATATGGTTCAGATGGGGATGGTCCCT
>JABJQE010000243.1 GCA_018663565.1 Phycisphaerae bacterium | reverse complement strand
GTTTGAATTGATGACTTCACGCGTCGCGGTGTGAATGTGGTCAAACACATGGAGTATTGATATGTCACTGATCGTTACTGGAACCATTGGAATCGACACCGTCCACACGCCCAATGGATCGGCCGAATGTGTGCTCGGCGGTTCGTGTGCGTATTTTGCTGCGGCGTCTTCACACTACACCCCAACTCGGCTTGTTGGCGTCGTCGGAGACGATTGGCCTGAGTCGCACCGCGAAATGCTCACTTCCTTCCCGGGTATTGACCTCTCCGGACTTGAAGTCCGGCGTGGTTCATCGACTTTCAAGTGGGGCGGTCGCTATTTCGACAATATGAATGACCGTGAGACGCTCTTTACAGAACTCGGTGTTCTTGAAGAACATCCCCCAGCAGTGCCCGATGCCTTTGCGGATAGCGAATTTGTATTTCTTGGCAATACGCACCCAGCCGTTCAACTTGGCATGCTCGAGCAGCTGCCTGATCGGAATCTTGCAGTCGCTGACACCATGGATCTCTGGATCAATATTGCTCATGACGACTTGCTCCAACTTCTCCAAGCTGTTGACGGCCTTGTCGTGAATGACTCTGAGGCAACTCAGTTGACAGAAGAACGCAATGCCATCACCGCGGCGAGGCGAATCTTGGACCTTGGCCCGACATTCGTCGTGGTGAAGAAGGGCGAACACGGGTGCGTGCTCGTGCACCGCGACTGTAAGGATGTCAGAGTCCTGCCAGCCTTCCCGGTAGAATCTGACGGCGTTGTTGATCCTACCGGAGCTGGCGATTCATTCGCGGGCGGCATGATGGCACATCTCGCCACCCACGGCCGAGTCGACATCGACTCACTTCAAGAAGCCATCGCGTGGGGAACCGTGACGGCTTCATGCACACTCGGATCATTTGGTCTTGATGGACTTCGCAAGGTTGATCTCGCTGGCCTCGAATCCAGAATGAATCAGTTCCAACAAGCCGCGTGGGTTGGACCACGCCAAGTCACTGCGTAGCAATCGCACGCCGTAGCGAGCCATTGTGTGCCGCCAATAGACACGAGGCAGCATCGGCGTCGAGGCCACAGTGTGCTGCGAGTATGGCGGTCTTGAGCTGACCGCCACATGCCTTGATCTGATCCGCCGCGTCTTGCCTGCTCAGGTCCGGGGTAAATGTCCGCATGATGCGAATGGCCCGGTCCAGTAGTTTGTCATTGGTGACTTTGACATCAATCATCAGGTCGCCATGAACGGCCCCGAGCAGGACGAAGGTGGCAGTCGTTATAGCATTGAGAGTTATCTTGGTCGCGGTGCCTGCCTTCAGTCGCGTCGAGCCTCTTAGTAGTTCTGGTCCGGTGTGGACGACAATCAACCGGTCACAACCAGGCGGTTGCGATCTCGGGCTGCACGAGAGCAGGGCGGTCGCTGCGCCTCGTGCCTTGGCCAGCGTGATCGCGCCAAGTACCCATGGGGTTGTGCCCCCAGCAGCGATTCCGAGCACCGTGTCGCCGGCACCAACGCCAAGTTCCTCAAGTTGCAAGGCGGCCCCGTCCGGGTTGTCCTCTTTCGCCTCGCTTGATCGCCGAAGCGATGTGTCCCCTCCAGCAATGAGTCCGACGACCTGGTTCTGAGTGGATCCAAATGTGGGAGGGCACTCGGAGGCATCGAGCACACCAAGCCGGCCACTCGTTCCGGCCCCGAGATAGATCAGTCGACCCCCAATTCGCATTCGTTCGACGAGTTCCTCCACAAATCTGCCAATCTCATCTGCTGCGACTTCCACTGCGGTGACAGCCGCGTGCTGATGTTCAGTGAGCTGGCGTACAAGGTCTGGGGCTGTGAGTTGGTCGAGCGGGGTTTGTGGTTGTTCCGCTCGCTGTTCGGTAGACACATGACTGCGATCAGGGGGGAGTGGCATGGTGGTAGAGGGTAACCCGAAACAGCGTCAGTCCCCCGAGGTCGGTCGCCACCTTTGGGGGCGATATGGTTCTTCAACTCATTCGCTGGTTGCCCCGTGTGGTAACCGCCCCCTAGAGATCAAAAAAGACAAGACCGCCGAGCAATGCTCGGCGGTCTTGCAATGTGATCCGTTGGATCAGGAAGGGTCTACGATCAGACCATTTCCTTGAGGACCTTGAGCGCCGTGAACTTCACGACGTTCTTGGCAGGCTTAGCCTTGAACCATTGCTCTTCACCAGTGAATGGATTCTTGCCGAATCGCTTCTTGGTGGCGGGCTTGCGATGCTTGCGGATCTTCATGAGACCAGGCACTGTGAAGGTGCCAGGGCCACGACGGCCGAGATCCTTCTTGACCATGCCAGCCATAGAGTCGAACACGCAAGCAACTTCCTTGCGGGTCAAACCAGTGCTCTCAGCAATATCGCCGTAGATCTGGGTCTTGGTGCGTGGCTTGACTTCGGCGGTTGCCGCGGTCTTCTTCTTCGTGGTCTTCTTCTTCGTGGTCTTCTTCTTTGCCATGTGCAGGAATCCTTTCTGCTCTCGATTGATCTTTGGTCAGTTCCACTGACCCGTGAATAAGGGAACAAACGAGCCACACGCTCGATCGAGCGGGAATGTACCCCTGCAGCGGCCTGCCCACAAGCCGTAGACCCCTGTATTTTCAGTGTTTTTTCAGATTGCCAGTTTGTTTTCCCTGCACATGCAGGGCAATCCGAGCTATAGACGTGGCATCGGATGCTCTGTAGTGCAGCCATCAGCAACCGCAGTGAAGGTCTTCCAGATGTCGTCTATCCAGCCGTTCGCAGTGGTTCGAGCCATTAGTGGCTCAGCCCAAGTGAAACCCACTCGCAAGATTCCCTTGTGCGTGAGAATAGGAATGAGCATTGGGAAGCCCCCAAAGTGCACAGAGGCAGTCATTTCTACGCGTTCTGTTGTGAGCGGAGAATGATCTCCCGTCCAATCCAACTTGCCAATATTCGTCAGACACCAGCCATGTCGGTACCGACCATCCACATCGGCCCACCCTTCGGTGGCTGCCTTCAAATCCGCAGCAGTAAAGTCAGTCGGTGGCATGATTTCAGGCACAATCGCGGACGCCAATTCGGCCTTGAACCGCGTGGCCACCTGCCAAAGATCATCGTCTGGGCGTACGCCATTCAAATGAACTTCTACGCATGTTGCGCCCATATGAAGTTCATCTCGAGGTGGAGTCGTCTCGAAGAACCTGCGAAGGTCAACTGGAATCACACTGTCGGTATCAACTGGTCCGCCGACATGCCGCGCGTGTGTAATAGCCGCTGCTGCGGCGAAGGCGCTCAGCAGTGTCACGCCATGCTCATGGCACGTTGCCACAATGCGAGAGCAAGATTCGGCATCGAGTGATCGAAAGGCGATGCGACCTCTCCGGCATTCAAGGTCTGCCTCATGGTCAATCGGCCACGGTGTAATCTCAGGTTGGCCACCAGCTGCCTCAAACGCAGCGTTCATGGCGGCGGTTGTATTGCCCTCTGCAAGTCGATGCTCACTCGGAGGCGGGATAGCCACTATCTCCTGCCGAGGAGATTCACCGCGAAGTACGCTCGCTGCTATCTCTACAAATTGCTCAAGGAGATGTCCAAGCGACCGACCGTCTGCAATGGAGTGGTGAAGCTTCAGGAGCACACGCCACGTTGAGCCATCGCGTGAGGGCGCAAAGAGCGGCTCCCAGAGCCGATGACGATCCGGCAATTCGTCGTGGAGCATCTGTTCCCAGACATGAATGAGTTCATCTTCGCTCTCCACATGGTGCATATGGAGGGGAATGTCCTCAAACGCAACGTCCTGGACAAAATGCAATCCGTCGGTCCCGATATCAAGCCGGCACTGCAGCAACGGATGGCGTTCGAAGAGAATCCGCAATGCGGCCTGATAGGCGGCTTCATCAAGTGGTCCTGTTCCAGCCCCAAGTGCCACCATATTGCCCGCTCCAAGCCACCAACGCGCATTGGCAGCGCAGATTGATTCCCAGTAGCCGAGGCTCCGTACGATGTTTCCTGCTGCCATATGGTGCATCCGCCCTTCTTCCCCATAGCCTATCAAATAGCACAATCGGAGCAGACCGACGCACCGACATGCACGGATTCTGATCTTCCTGTTTGGCAAAGCCTGAATTCGAGGCACAATAAAACCATGCCTCCTGGACTGCCATTCATTGCCATCGGAATGATCTTGCTCGTCTTTGGGCTCGTGGCGCTTTATATGGAATCTGTCGGCGAAGATTGAGCCGCCGGGACTTGCCGCCCGTGGGGGCAATGCGGTCTGACATCAACTTCCACCGACCGCTACAGGACTCATAAATACAAACGGGTTTAGGTACCACACCGGACGGACATCGAAGAGCCACTGGGCTGCAACGGGCGATGTGATTGCCGGGCCATCAATGCGAAAGTCGGGAGCAGGAGCATTTAACTCCCAACTCCCGACTTCCGACTTTCAGCGGCGTAGCCGCTGGTTCATTCACATCCAAAGACGGACAGTAGTTCGAGCAAGTCATCAACATTGTAGACGTCTGGGTACCCGCCAATGAGAAGCAGCAGGTCATCGACGCCAGTTACGCCATCGCCATTGAGATCCCAATCACAGCCGCCTGACTCACATTCATCGGGAATGCCATTGCCATCTGTATCCTCGCTTGTGCCTGATGCGATATCACATGCATCAGCAATACCATTCTCATTGCAGTCTGCCCAGTTGCCAAGGCTGATGGTAGAGCCACCAGTGGCCTGCCATGTCACGCCCAGGGCGTTTCGGCCCTGGAACAATGCTTCGACAGTCACTTCACTGCTCAGGCCAAAGGCGGTCAATCGACCAATAAGTACGCCATGGCCATCCACACAGTCGCCAGTCATCATGGCCTGTGCTTCGCCTTGCGAATCGGTCGCCACGACAAACCAGGTACCGTTGTTGGCTGAAATGGCACCACCATTTTCGAAGTTCGTGAAGTCAATGCCAATGTCATTGAGCGCATTCTCAGGGAATGGATCGCCCGAACTATCAAGGGCACCGATGGTCACGCGACTGTCCCAACGAAGGTCGGGAACGAGTGGGTAGAAGGATGGATTCACGCTCTGTGAGGTTGCACCGCCGTAGGAACTCTGCCAGAACCCTTCAGTAGACACGACCGTCTTGAGCTGGCTTGCATTGCCGGCCACTGCATCGAGTCGCTCGCCAGGGCCAAGCATTGCGAAGACATCTACCGTCCAGCTGTCCTGTGGAGAGTCAACGAGATTGACACCAACGACTTGGTATGAAACGCCTGAGAACTGCGTCTCTGTGCAAGGGTTGCCATCACAAGTTGTGTCAGCACCAAGCCAGGCACCAGGGCAGTCGGCCTCTTCGGTGACATTGCAAGTAGAACCGTAGCAGCAGGCGCCAGTGGGTTCGGGGAGGCAAAGTTCTGCATCACATGGATACCCATCTCCGTAGTAAGTACCACCAACAGCTGCGCACTGGGACTCACTGACCGTTGCGCACGTGCCACTTGTAAGACAGCAAGCACCCGAGGCCGACTCGCAAGTCACATCAGCACATAGCGAACCATCGCCCTGGAACACGCCACCAATGGCTACGCACTCCGTTTGCGATTGTTGCTGACAACCGCTACCAATGCAGCAAGCGCCAGACGGTCCGGGTACATGAAGACATCCGGAGATGCTGTTTGCAAATCCTGAAATCTGGCTAATCGAACTACTCGAGAAGTTGTTCGCGCAGGTCAAACTTGGATTCATCGTGTTGGATGGGCAATTGCAGTGATCTGAGCCCCAGTTGTGACCCATCTCGTGAGCCGAGAGGTCGGTGGCGCAGCCAAACGAACCACAGCAATTGGACTGCACAACGCCGTACTCATAACTCGAGCACACTGCGTTAAGGTAGGCCAAACCAATTGTCGAACCAGTGCTCGCACCGGTAAAGAGATGAACAATGTCCCGGTTGATTCCAGGATGATTGCTGCCATTCCACTCCGCTTGCAACTGATCGAGACGATTCTCGATGCTGTTGGTGCTATACGGATCACTGCTGCTCGAGCGGACCACGATTGTTTGAATCTCGTGGGTCAGATTGCACTGGCTCTCGTACTGCAAGTTCACGCTGTTGATCACTGCATTGACGCGGTTCTCAACACCCGAGATTGAGCCGTACTGCTGATAGAACTCGTGGTCAGCATCAATGGCCATTTCGGCTGCCACAAGGCTTCCGACTCGTTCGCCGCCTGGAAGGCTGCGGATCGCTGATGGGATATCTGTAACTCGCCACGCATCATTCACGGGGCACTCATTTAGTGGTGAAATGATCGCGATGTCTTCATAGACTGCGTATGAGTCAATATCAGCTCCGGCGAC
>JABJQE010000028.1 GCA_018663565.1 Phycisphaerae bacterium | reverse complement strand
TCAGCACCAATTTGTCCACAATTATTTGTGTGAGGAAACTCCTCCCAATGAGAGTTCTGGCCATCGCCATGCAGGTACCCGATTCCCGGGCGGTGATCCGGGTTCAGGATGATGGGTCCGGCATCGATCCGGCTGGCCTGAAGTTCGTCTGCAGCCCCTTCGATGAGTTCGCCCTCGAGCAGGCGGTGCAGATTCGAGAGGGTGGCTGGGAGGTTGCGGAAATCATCGCATTCACTGCGGGGGACAAGGGGGCGGCTGGTGCCCTGCGAACCGCGCTTGCCATGGGGGCCGATCGCGGCATTCATCTTGTTGGCGAAGACCTGCCGCTTCACGATGAAGTTGCAATGGCCCGGCTCATCGCTGCTGCGATTCGGCAGGCGGATGCGCAGCCCGATCTTGTGCTGTGCGGCAGGAAGACCATCGACAACGATTCGGGCGAGCTCGGACCGGCCCTTGCCGAGTTCCTCGGATTACCTCACGTCGGCGGTGTCACCGGACTGGAACTGGACGACACCGCCGGTCGCGCGAGGATTCGTCGCAGAACCGATGATGGCGCAGTTGTTCTTGAGGGCGATCTACCGATGCTGCTCACTTGTGACAAGGGTCTTGTTGAGCCGCGGTATCCGGCGTTGCCGATGATCATGAAGGCCAAGAAGAAGCCTGTTGACACGATCGACGCTTCAACTTTGGCTGACCAAAGCGAGCCATCAACCACATTCGTGTGCCTTCAGGCCCCCTCGGAACGTCCGCCGTGCCGTGTTCTCGACGGAACACCCGAGGAGATGGCCCGGGAGTTGGTAGGACTGCTTCGCAAAGAGGCCAAGGTTCTCTGATCATGTCTGATACTACGCTGATATTCATCGAACACCGAGGAGGCAGCGTCATGCCGTCCTCGCTGTGCATGTTGACCGCGGCTCGCGATCTCACCGATGGCGACATCCACGCCGTGATCATCGGGCACGACATCGGTTCACTTGCTGAGCAGGTCGCCATGACCGGTGTAGATGCGGTTCACGTGATAGATCACGTGGATTTCGAGCACTATCGTGTGCTTCCATACACCCGCGCCGTGGAGTCTGCGATCGATACGGCCGGTGCTTCGCTCATTCTAATGGCGACCACCTCCATGAGCCGCGATCTGGCTCCGCGACTCGCCGCGCGGCGTGATGCGATGATGGCGACAGATTGCCTCACGGTCGAATTACAAGGCGACGCAATCGCCGTGACGCGGTCGATGTATGCCGCCAAATGCCTGGGCGAAATATCACTTCCAGTGGGAACGCTTCGGATCCTGTCCATTCGCGGCACCGCCTACCCGGCACCGGCTTCGTCCGCGGCGACGCCCGCACCGATTACGCCATTGGACGTCACGCTGAGCGATACCGATCAACACATCGTGTTTCGTGAAATCGTGCCGAGCGACGAGGACGAGCAGAATCTCGCCGATGCCGACATCATCGTCTCTGGCGGCCGGTCGCTCGAGTCCGAGGAGAACTTCTCGATCCTGTACGACCTGGCGCATCGCCTCGGCGGTGCCGTGGGCGCGACTCGGGCCGCCGTCGATGCCGGGTATCAACCGCAATCTCATCAGGTCGGTCTGACCGGTAACGTCGTGGCCCCGCAGCTCTACATCGCGTGTGGCATCGATGGTGCCATTCAGCATCTGGCCGGCATGCGGGGCAGCAAAGTGATCGTTGCAATCAACACCAAGGCAGCAGCACCGATTTTTGGTGTGGCGACCTATGGGTGTGTGGCCGATCTCTTTGAGATGGTTCCGCTTATCAACGAAGCATGCCAATCCCTTGATGGGAAGCCGGTCCTGCAGTGAATCCGATCCTCACGGCGGTTCTCTTACTCGCGGCGGTGGGGATCTTCGCCGTTTCCGCATGGCGGCGATGGCGACTGATGGTGATTGGGGCCGGCGGAAAACGCCCCTTCACATTTGACTCGGTTGGAGAGCGGACGCGAGGAACATTGCACCTCGCCTTCGGACAGAAGAAACTGACCCGCTACCCGCTGGCCGGGCTTGCTCACAAGGCAATTTTTTTCGGCTTTCTGGTCCTGCTGATCCGTTCACTCATCCTGTTTGCCCGCGGGTTTCTCGATGACCCTGGCTTTGGGTATTGGTTGCTCGATGACGGGACTCTGTTTGGAAACATCTACAGCCTTATCAAGGACATCTACATCGTCCTCGTGCTGATCGGCGTGGGCGTGTTCCTCTACTTGCGGCTGATCGTTAGGCCCAAGCGTATGACCCTTGGCCTCGAGGGCATCATCATTCTGCTCATCATCGGCGTGATGATGGTGGCCGACGTGCTCTACGACGGTGGTGGGATGATTCTGTATCCACCAAAAGGGCCGGTATGGGGTGAGCCGCTCGGAAGTATGCTCGCCTCGGCCATGCAGGGGCTGCCAGAGTCGACGGTATCGGTGATCTGGCACGCCGGCTTCTGGACGCACGTGGCGCTGGTGCTGCTCTTCCTGAATCTGCTTCCCTACTCGAAGCACTTCCACATCATCACGGCCGTGCCCAATGTGTTCTTCCGAAATCTGAAGCCGAAGGGGCGGCTGGCGCCCATCGAAGATCTGGAAGGCCGTGTCGAGCGTGAGGAGACGCTTGGCGTTCGGAAAATCAGCGAGTTCACCCCGAAGCAGATCCTCGAACTCTACTCATGCACCGAGTGCGGGCGCTGCACCGATCAGTGTCCTGCGGCACTCACCGGCAAGATGCTCTCGCCCAAACAACTCACGATCAATCTGCGCAACCATCTGTACGACAACGCCGATACGCTTGTGCGGGGCGGCGAAGAAGTCGATCTCGTTCCCGCCGTCATCGACCCTGAAGTCATCTGGGCTTGCACGACCTGTGGCGCCTGCGCTCAGGAGTGTCCCGTGATGATTCCACCAGCCGACGGCATCATCGACATGCGGCGGCATTTGGTGCAGGAACTTGGTGAATTTCCAGAGTCATTGCAAGAGGCCTGCCAAAGCATCGAAATGGCGGGCAGTCCGTACGGAGTCGGCCCCGAGGAACGCATGGCGTGGGCCGAAGGTTTGGATGTGCCGATTCGCGCGGAGGCGGGAGAAGTCGACATTCTTTTCTGGGTCGGGTGCGCTCCGTCTGTAGATGAGCGGTCCAAGCGGGTTGCTAGAGCGACGGCGGAACTCTTGAACCGAGCCGGCATCAAGTGGGCGGTTCTTGGCCACGAAGAGCGATGCACAGGCGATGTGGCCAGACGGATCGGCAACGAGTATCTCTTTCAGATGATGGCCGAGGCCAACATCGAACTGCTGGACGGCTATGACACGAAACGCATTCTGACGATCTGTCCTCACTGCTACAACACGATTCAGAACGAGTATCCGGACTTCGACGGCCACTACGAGGTGATACATCACACCGAGTTCCTAGCCGATCTTGTGGCAACGGGCACGCTTGTTCCTGAATCACAGATCGATCGCACCGTTGTGTACCACGACTCCTGTTATTTGGGTCGCCTCAATGAGATCTACGACCCGCCGAGAACGCTGCTGTCCTCTATTCCGGGTGTACAACTCGTCGAGGCGGAGCGATCTCGTGATCGCGGCATGTGCTGCGGGGCCGGCGGTGGGCAGATGTTCAAGGAAGACGAGACCGGCAACGAGCGCATCAGCGAGGCGAGGTTCCGCCAGTTGGTCGATACCGGCGCTGACACCATCTGCACTGCGTGTCCGTTCTGCATGCGAATGATGACCGATGCGAACGCTGCCGATTCGACGAAGGACATCGGTCAACTCGATCCGGCCGAGATGCTTCTGGAATCACTCGGTGGTTCCACGTAAGCAGCAGGAGTCAATCGCCAACAGAAGCCGTCGCAACGCTCACCGGCTTCCGACTTTCGGATTCCGACTTCTGCCTTAGCGCCCGTCGAATCTTTTCCGGCGTAATCGGCAGATCCGTGATCCATACGCCCGTTGCGTTTGCGATGGCGTGGGCAACGGCGCCGAGGACGGGCAGCGTCGAGCCTTCGCCGATCTCCTTGGCGCCGTAGGGGCCGCGAGGCTCATACGAGTCGACGATGCCGCTGAAGATATCCGGGGCGTCCTTGATGGTCATCATGAGATAGCCGTGCAGATTCGGGTTGAGCAGTTGCCCCTGCTCGTCGAACATTACGTCTTCCATGATGGTTTCACTCGCGCCCATGATGACGGCACCCTCGACCTGTCCGTGGACGGTTTTGGGATTGATGGCCCGTCCGCAGTCGTGGTAGTCGGTGAATTTGTCGATCTTGACCTTGCCGGTTTCGAGATCGACGGTTACTTCACACACGGCGCTGCCGAAGGAGTAGGCCGGACTGGTGCCGACCGTCGCGCCCTTGTAGTCACCACCGAGGCCGTCCGGCGGTTTGTAGCAGCCGGTGCCGACGAGCGGGCCCTTCTCGTTGAAGTACTTCCGCGCGACCTCTTCCCAGGCGATGCTTCGATCTGGATGGTCGCGGACGTACATCTTCGCGTCCCGGGCTTCGACCTCATCCTCGTTGCATTCAAGGAGCGCCGCTGCAAACGGACGCATGGCATCCACGACGGCGCGGCCGGCACGCGAAACGGCATGCCCACCCATCAGCGTGATACGAGACGAATAGGCGCCGAGATCGATCGGCGAGATATCGCTGTCGCCGCTCCGCATTCGAATGCGTGAGGCTGGAATGCCCAGCGACTCGGCGCACATCTGCACCAGTACCGTATCGCTGCCTTGACCGATCTCAGCGGCACCGATCATTAGAACCGCAGCTGTTCCATCCTCGGTTATTTTCACAACCGCGTTGGCATGCGGGAAGATCGACTTCTTCTGGAATGGCTCGCGTCCCTTCTCGTGCGAGAGTTGAACCTGCCCGCGGTAGATGCAGTAGCCAGCGCCAGAGACGAAGCCGCCGCATCCGATGCCAATACCTTTGCCTGGCGGAAGTTTGCCGTATTTCTTGGTCCAACCGGAGCGTTCCTTGACTTCTCGCAGTGTCGCGCGGTACTCGCAACTGCCGATGTCCAGATCATTGATGGTGATCGTCTCGGGATCCATCGCGTTGCGTTCGCGAATCTCGACCGGATCGATACCGAGTTCATCGGCAACCATGCCGAGCAGGCACTCGAATGCGAATCGTGGCTGCGGAACGCCGTGTCCCCGCATCGCGCCGCAGGCCGGCTTGTTGGTCATCACGCGGTAGCCGTCGTACTGGTACGCGGGCAGATGGTAGAGCGTGGGAATCATGCTGCCGGCGTAGTAGGCGGTTGCCACACCGAAACTGGAGTAGGCACCACCGTCGAGGTGGATTTCGCTCTTGAAGGCCTTGATTTTCCCGTCGCGGTCGACGCCGAGTTTGAATCGCATGTGCTGTTTGTGGCGGCCACGACCGTATTGGAACATCTCCTCGCGGGTGTAGACCATCTTGACCGGCCGGCCGATCTTCTGCGAGAGCAGGGCCGAGTTGATTTCCAGCGGCGATGTTGCCGCCTTGCCGCCGAAACCACCACCAACGGTGGGTCGAATGACGCGGATGCGACCAAGCGGGATGTTCAGTACGTGCGCCATCATGTACTGCACGTAGTGTGGAACCTGCGTCGAGGTATACAGGACGAGCGTCCCGTCCGGATCCCATGTCGAGATCGACGCGTGTGGCTCCATCGGGCACTGATAGATGTGATTGCCGGTGAAGACCTCTTCACGAATCAGGTAGGACTCTGCAAATCCTGCCTCGAGATCGCCGAACACCTGCTCGACATGCGTGTTGATATTCCGTTCGAAGCGATCGTTGACCAGCGGCGCACCCTCGGCGATGGCCGAGATCGGATCGAGGACCGCAGGCAATTCTTCGTATTCGACTTCGATGAGCGACACGGCACGCTCGGCCGTTCGCTCGTCGACGGCTGCGACGGCTGCGACGGGGTCACCTACGTGACGAACCTTCTCCTTGGCAAGCACATCCTCGTCGTAGCGGGCGGGCGAGACGCCATACTTGGTGTCGGTCACGTCCTTGCCAGTGAGTACGGCGAGCACACCCGGAAGCGCCTCGGCCTTGGAGGTATCGATTCGCTTGATCAGACCATGGGCGATCGGTGAGCCGAGCAGTTTCCCGTAGGCCATGTTCGGAAGGAAGATGTCGGCGGTGTACTGGGCGCGGCCGGTGACTTTGTCGACCGCGTCGACGCGGGGAATGGACACGCCGACCGTGTCATTGTCTGGAGATTTCTCTGGGATGTCGCCGTCGTGGTGCTCATGCTTGGCGCAGGTGCCGTCTGCGCGATAGTTGCCGCACCGTTTGACCGATCGCATGATGCCGGAGTAACCGGTGCACCGGCACATGTTGCCGGACAGGGCTTCCTTGATGTCATCATCGCTGGGCTCGGCATCATGTTCGATTAGCGAGGTCGCCGCGAGTGTCATTCCCGGCGTACAGAAGCCACACTGAATGCCGCCTTCCCCTACGAAGGATCGCTGCAGTGGCGTGAGTTCACCGTCTTTGGCGAGCCCCTCGATGGTCGTGATGGCGCGATCTCCGACCGTGCCGGCGAGCGTCAGGCAGGCATTGACCGGTTGGCCATCGAGCAGCACCGTGCAGGCCCCGCAGTCAC
>JABJQE010000027.1 GCA_018663565.1 Phycisphaerae bacterium | reverse complement strand
CAAGGACATGGCATCCCCACGAGCAAAAGAAGCGGCCAAAGATCAACGTAGAAAGAATGATCAGTGCCATGAGCAGAAAGCCCACGGTCACAATTCCAAGTTCGAGGGTAAACATGGTTTCGTTGAGCTCAAGCGGGGCGAGTGTCTCGCCAAACACCAGCCAGGTAGTGATGTGGATGGCGATGACTAGGTGCACCAGAATCAGGACGATGGCCCGCCTGCGTCCATAGCCAGAGTGGGGGCGAGGCGTGGTGTCGGGATGTGATGCGGTATGCGTCAATATGGATGCTCGTGTCCAGTATGACAACACTATCGGTCTGATCCAACCCAAACACTTGTTGAAAGGATTGAATTGGCATCTTGATCTTCAGTGCGTAGCCAATGGGTCCGATTCGACCGTCGTAAGCGCCCTGCACCCCTCTGAATGGAGATCCTCATGCCGACCCTCTCGTTTGCCACGCTCGCCTGTTCACTCTTGATCGGGACCGTGGCAGGAGCTGAGCCTGATGACGGATCCCTGCGGTTGCGATCAAGTGCCGAGTCCGGCGATTTGCGTGCAATGCGGGAGTTGGCTGCTTCACTACTGAATGAGGCTGAAGTGCAAGGTGATGAAGCCGTCTACTGGCTTGAAGAAGCCTCGGCCCTCGGTGATGCCGAGTCGATGCACCGGCTGGCGTCATTGCGATTCGCTGGAGCCAGCGCCGAACAAGACAAATCAGCTGCTGTTGCCCTCTGGCAGGCGGCATCGGTGATGGGTCATACCGACGCGATGTACGACCTCGCGGTCTGCTACCGCGACGGTCATGGCACGCGGCAGAGTGCGATCCGGGCCTCCCTGTGGTTCAAGAATGCTGCCAAGGCAGGCCGTCCCGAAGCGATGACTGCGTGGGGTCAATGCCTGTTTGACGGAACTGGGTGCATGCGAGATGAATCCGCGGCGGTCGAGTGGTGGACCAAGGCCGCCAATCGTGGCGAAATTGACGCCATGGTGTCTCTTGCCGTGGCTTCCGGAACTGGGCGAGGGATGCCCCGAAATGAAACGACTTCGGCGCGGTGGTGGCGGAAGGCCGCATCGCATGGCTGTGAGATTGCGATGCTCGTCACCGCAGCGAATTATGAAATGGGGATGGGAGTCCAAGTGGATCACGCTGAGGCTGAGTCGTGGTACGCACGGCTGAGGAATGGCGTAGATGTCACCCCCCCGTCCGCGGGCCTCGTGCTCGTGCTGCCATGAGCGTCGTGATTGGGGCAGGTTCCAGTCTCGGTGACTCTCTGCAATCATATCAACGAGCCATTCCTGCCCCTCCAATGCCCTGGTTGCTACAATCCCCGCCTTCCGGCCCCGTCGTCTAGCGGCTAGGACGTGAGGTTCTCATCCTCAAAACAGGAGTTCGATTCTCCTCGGGGTCATTTTGCACAGGTCGCCCCAATGGGCGACCTGCGCCGTAGAGGGGCCTAAAAGCCCGTTTGTTCGATCTCTCTCTGTGATCTGAGGTTAGATCACCCCTGGGAGGGCATCAGAACTGAAAAAATCATTCAAAAATTGTGAATCAGTGGGTTGCAATTCGTCCTGATCCTGTACTCTTCCTAGTGGAAGCGGAGCCAAGCCTTCGGGTGCGGCGATTTTGAAGAGGAACCAGAGGCACACACGTGCCATTCTAAGGTGTGGGGACATTTGCCCGCATATATGCGGGAGGAGATTGAAGACTTATGAAGACTTCAGTTATGCTCGGTACCGCTGGCGCGCTCACGCTCGCCGGTCTTGCCCACGCAACACCGTTCCAGGGATTCACCATCGAGTCACTTGGCGACATGGGATACGGCGAAACGTATCGAATGTACGTCAATATCGATGATGGCACCCGGATTGACGCCGTCTTTGGCAACTCTGCAGGTTCATTGGAGATCGGCGCTGCCGCCGGCATGAGCTTTTACCAGAATGCCCTTGGTGGTCCAACTTCAACGGCGATTAACAGCGCCTTCTTCCCACTAGCGGCATCGCTTGAGTGGGACAGTTATGTCAGCATCGGCGCTCTGTACGCCAACGGCCATCCCTTTGCGGAGAACAAGCTGTTGGATATCGGCGTCGATTTCAGCGGCTTCAACGCTGGTGGTTCGATCGACACGTCCAATGGGTCGTGGTTCGTCACTCCAGTCGACCCTCAAGGTGAAGAGCTAAATGGCATGGTATTCATCGGTCAGTTCACCGTTGTTGGTGGCTCTGGCGACGGATATGCTGACCTTTTGGGTCAAGTCAGCCTTCAGGGTAAAGACGCTGATGGCAACACTTGGCAAGAGCTAGGTGTGACATGGGTGCCTGCTCCAGGCGTTTTGGCCCTCTTCGGCTTCGCCGGCCTCGCCGGTCGCCGACGTCGTCGCTGAATGTGACGACACGGATCTGAGTCCCACGTTGGGACAATGATTCTGCATCTGCGCAACACTCGACCCTGCCGCGGCTTCGCCGCGGCAGGGTTCTTTTTGCGCGGCTTCGCCCCTGTGGAGTCGATCCCCGACTCGGGACGCAGCGGAATGAGCGAAAAAATGTAAGTGACCGGTGTGGCCACTGACCCCTGGAGCCCCCGGCATGGCGATAGATGGATTCGAACCATCGACCTAGGGCTTATGAATCCCTCGCTCTAACCAACTGAGCTATATCGCCGAAGCGTGGCAGTGTACGAAGCCTGTACGCATTGGACAAGGGCTAAGCGAATGGAGCGTTTCTGGCTAGTGGGTAACGGAGGCTGGTACGGCCGAGGCCGGGTCACTCTCGTCGGCGGCCTCGTCGTCTGGGAGCCATCGCTCGGAGATCTCCGTGCGAGACAGTCCTGGGCAGGCTCTGCGGACTGCGGCTGCGAGCAGGCCAAGAAACATGGGCTGTGGTCGCAGGGGACGGCTGGTGAGCTCTGGATGAAACTGGCCGCCAATAAAGTAGGGGTGTACCGAGCGGGGCAATTCCATGACCTGCATGATGGGGTGTTCAGGGTGGCGTCCTGAGAACATCATCCCTGCTGCCTCGATCTGATTGATGTGCTTGGGGTCAACCTCGTACCGATGGCGGAATCTCTCGCGGATGTTGTTGGCCTTGAAAAGAAAGTACGCGAGCGAGTCTGGTGTAATCTCAACATCCTGTCCACCGAGCCGCATCGTTCCGCCAAGGCCCTCGATGACCTTCTGGTCAGGGAGTTCCGAGATGACTGATTCAGCGTCCTCTGGCCGGAATTCTGTTGAATGTGCGCCAAGAATGCCGGCGACGTGCCGGGCGTATTCAATCACTGCGACCTGGAATCCAAGACAGATGCCCAAGAATGGGATCTGCTGCTCGCGAATCCACTTCACGCTGGCGATCTTGCCTTCTACGCCACGCTCGCCAAAGCCTCCTGGAACAATGACGGCATGGAGATCGTGCGCAGCGAGTTGCCCAGCAACGTTGTCTGTCGTGAAGTCCGAGACATCAATCCACCGCACGTCAGGCGTGATGGAAAGATGTGTACAACTGTGCTCAATGGCTTTGTCAATTGATGCGTAGGCATCTCGCAACGCCGTGTACTTGCCAAGAATGCCCAGCGTAATGGAGTGCCGGCGGGCGCCAGTGATTCCTGCGGCGTAGGCGTGCCATGCTTCGCGGGCCTTGTCTTCCTGGACAGGTTTGACAAGATGGTGCCGATTGAGAATCGTAAGTACTTGGCGGTCGAGGCTCTCGGCTCGCATTGCCTCAGGGATTGAATAAATCGAATCGCGGTCATGCATCGAGAACACGCGTGGCATGGGCACGTTTGAGAACATGGCGATCTTTTCGCGCACGGTGTGGGTAACTTGGTTTTCCGCCCGACATGCAATGATCTGGGGCTGAATACCCGATTCCATGAGGCGTTTGATTCCGAGCTGCGCCGCCTTGGACTTTTGCTCGCCAAGTGCCGGAGGCTCGAGCACGTAGGTGAGTGCAACAAAGCAGAAGTTTTCTTTGCCATCCTCGAAGGCTAATTCACGCAAGGCCTCGATGTAAAAGCCATTTTCGTAATCGCCGACGGTCCCCCCAACTTCAATAAAGACCACATCAACCGGCCCGCCATCAGGGCCGCTCGTCATCGCGAGCTGACGCAGTCGTCGCTTTACCTCACCAGTGACGTGCGGAATCATTTGGACGTCGCGACCGAGGTAGCCGCCTCTACGTTCGCGTTCGAGAATCTCAGAGTAGATTTGCCCAGCGGTTGTAAAGTTGAGCCGAGTGAGGTTCTGATCAAGCAGTCGTTCGTAGGTGCCTAGATCCATATCGCACTCGGTGCCGTCGTCGAGTACAAACACTTCGCCGTGCCGGTATGGGTTGAGCGTGCCTGAGTCGACGTTCAGATAGCCCTCGAGCTTGATTGGCGAGACGCTTAGTCCCTTTCCTTTGATCAGTTTGGCAAGCGAGGCGCTAAAGATGCCTTTGCCGAGCCCTGACATAACTGACCCAAGGACGACGACATATGCGGTTCGCCCGGATTGATATCCTTCCGGCACTGGTGAGAAGAACTCGGTGGTCTCTGCGGACTTGCCGAATTGGCCAAGGAACCCTGCATCGGTTGGTTTAGGCTCTGGTGTGGAAGAACCAGTCTGCTGTGGCGTATCGTGGTGGGGCATGGTTGATACTACCGCGCCAGCGATCGAGACGTATGCAAAAACTTTTTCGCCACCCCGCTCAGCTCCGCATGAAGCGTGTCACGAAGTCGGCATATTGCTCGGGGGTATCAATGCCCGGATGTCCCCCGGTCACGTCCGCCACGGCGATTTTGTATCCCTTCTCAACCAGACGGAGCTGCTCAAGCTTCTCGGCCTGTTCGAGTGGCGTCGGTTCAAGCTGAGCGTAGGCACAGAGCGTCGTCGGCCGATAGGCATAGATTCCAATGTGCCGACGTCTCGATATACCCATGCCGTCCCGGTCAACTGGGATCGCTGCTCGGCTGAAGTAGATGGCATGGCCGGAACTGTCCGACACCACTTTGACCAGATTGGGGTCTGCGGGGTCGTCGTCCTCGCCGAGCGGGGCAGCCGCGGTTGAGACATGTGCAGCCGGATCCTTCAGAAGCGTTGTTACCACCAAATCGATGGTCTCTGCCTCAATTTCCGGCTCATCTCCTTGCACGTTGAGAATGACATCTGCCTCGAGCCCCTCTGCTGCCTCAGCAATGCGGCTTGATCCATTGGGATGATCGGATCGCGTCATGATGTGCTCAACGCCGGCATCGGCGCAGACCGCTTCGATGGAGGCGTCTTCTGAGGCCACAATCACCCTCGTCACGGTACTTGCTCGCTGGACAGCCTCGACTACATGCAGAATGAGCGGTGTACCGGTGTCGCTTGCAATGGCCTTGCCGGGGAATCGTGTCGATCCCATTCGGGCAGGGATGATCGCGATGACCAGTGGCGGTGTGCCGCTCATGAAAGACTGCGGACGAGCTCGTCGAGGGCTCTCCGGCGATCCCGAATGTCACGGTACATGATGTCTTGCCGTGCAATACCGGAGCAAATCTCAAGGGCCTCACGCGCATGCTCGTCTGACTTCTCGCGTTCAGCGAGTT
>JABJQE010000242.1 GCA_018663565.1 Phycisphaerae bacterium | reverse complement strand
GGTTTTGGGTTGTGGCTGTCGTATTCGTACTCATGGCGCTGGTGATGATAAAGATCCGTTAACAGGACGTCACAACGAGTTCGCATCGAGCACTCGGCCATTGACCTTCGGCTGCTTTGCTGGCCCACGATCACGCAGTATCTGAATGAGGTTCTTCATGTCCTCAGGCAGCGGGGCCCGGTACTCCACATCCTGATCAGTAGAGGGGTGCGTAAATCCTAGGAGCGCTGCATGCAGAGCTTGGCGGCCGAGCACAACAGCCCGGCGGTCGCCCCGGCTCTGTTCAGGGGTCAGTAGATCACGCACTTCAATATGACGACCGCCATACATGTCATCGCCAGCGATTGGCCAGCCAAGGTGCGAGAGATGAACTCGAATTTGATGCGTGCGTCCCGTCCGAAGTTCTACCTCTAGGAGCGTAAAGTCACCATACTGCTCGAGCACACGGTAGAGCGTGACCGCCTGCTTGCCAGTGTCATCCCAGCGAACAGCATTGCAATGTCGAATGGTGGCGTGCTTGCCAATTGGAAGGTCAATGACGTCGGCGAGTGGCTCGACATTGCCGTGCACAAGGGCTATATATCGCTTTCGCGTGCGTCGTTGCTCAAATTGCTTGCCGATTCGCCAGTGCGCCGTTTCGTTTTTTGCACACACCATGACACCGGTTGTGTGGCGGTCGAGTCGGTGGACCACGCCGGGTCTCGCGTGCTCTGCTCCCACATCAGAGAGGCCGCCACCGGAATGCCGCAGATGCCATGCCAGGCCGTTGATGATTGTTCCAGATTGGTTGCCCCGGGCCGGATGCACGATGATGTCATCGTGTTTGTTGATAACGATGATGTCGGCATCTTCGTGGATAATTTCAATCGGTATGTCTTCGGCCGGTAGGTCAGAACTTGGTGGTGGCGGAAGAATCACCGTGACGACATCGCCCTTACGAAGTTTCGTCGATGCCTTGGGGTGACGCCCGTTGACCGTGACGGCTTGCTCGGCGATCAGTCGCTGCAAAGATGTGCGGCTCAGCCAGGGAATGCGATCGCCGAGATACCGGTCGAGTCGCTTCTGGAGGTCACGCGAGAGCGTGAATGTCACCTGAGAAGGCCCATCGTCAGAACTGTATTGCTCGGGATCTACGGCGCCGCCGCTTCCGATCGGGCCATCGCCCTGACTCACTGCCCGTCAGTGTCGCTGTCGACAGGCTCGCTTGGAGGAGCGGGGGGAGTTTGAATCGTTGGAGGATCAAAACTCAGAGGTGGGGCGGCAGGGCCAGCGGGGAGCACTGGCGGGGGTGGTGGCGTGGCGAATACGATATCTTCGCTCAGTTCAGCCGCCGTGGCTGCTCGTTGCTTGGCGAGCGCCGCAAGAGCTGGAATCCAGCCCGTGGCTCGAGCTTGGGCCTTCTTGTAGGCCGCGACTGCCTCGTCGATCTGGCCCTGTGATTCATGCACAGCAGCAAGGCCGTTGAAGGCGCAGATTGCAGCCAGCCGTTTGGCTTCGGATCCATCGTCTTCGTCAGCAACTTCCTGGTACAGGCGAGCGGCTTGTGCAAGGTGTGCTGCGCGAGTTTCCGCATCAAGGGCGGTTGTCTCTTGACCGTCGGCACTTGTGGTGCGGCCACGTTGCACATCAAAGAGCAGGATGTCCGCAGCATTGAGCCGAGCCTGATCAGCGATTCCATCGATGGCCACATGGCGGCGGGCGACGTCCTCGAGTGAGGACGGCTGTGTCGTGGTCATCAGGTCAATCCATGCTTCGTCACGAGCTTGTGTTGCCTGCTGTTGCCAACGGATCATCACAAAGTATGCGACGAGGAAGGCCACGATGATCAAGAGCCAGGTTGGACCCTTGGTCTTGAGCCATGTGACAAAGTCCTCATTGAGGTTGCTATCTTTCAAGTCGGTCTTATGCACCTCAGCGAGGCGTTCACGATCTTCATTACGAGCCATGGGTGTGGGCATCCATTGTCAAGAATCTTGATTGACCGTGCATGGTATCGCGAAGACACCCAATTGGGGGCCTACGGCGTTTTTTAGCGACCTGCTACAGGCGGGAAAGGGCGGCAGTCAGCTGAGCGAGGGCACCGCTGAGATGCCGTGGGTGCCCCTCGGTAGACAGGAATGCGGGTGCCGTGGCTGCCATCAAGATTCGCCGCACGTCCGCGAGCTGGTGAGCGTCGTCCCGTACGAACAGCCCGAGGGAACGGCGTGCTTTGGCCATGGCACGCACTGGGCGTGTGATATCGAGCCGATCTGGACGCCCCCAAAGCTGACGCTCGAGATAGACGGCATCCTCGAGCCAGTGTCCGGGACGGACCTCGGCCAAATCAATCAGGACCACTTCGCCTGACTGAACAGAGTCACGGCTGAGCGCATTCGCCAAATGGAGGTCGCCATGAATCCAGTGGGTCGTATCTCTCGCTCGCCACCGGTCGACCAATTCGCCAAGCAGTTTCTGTACGTGTTTGACGGCTGTCGTCCATGCGGGCGCAGCTGCAATGGAATTGTCACGCAGCGAGGCTCTCGCCTGATCCAACAGCACTGACCAGTCCTCGATCCGTTCTTCGTCTTCATCGGCCACTGGCAAACCATCTGTTTCTTGTTGAAATCGGGCTGCTGCAGCGACTACCCGGTCGATGTGATTCTTGTGCCAACGAAGTCCAAGTGGTCCGAAGGGCAATCGCTCAATGACGATCCAGGCGAGGTCGTAGCTCCCAAGGGTCGTGCCCGATGCAAGGAGTTGGGGGACCACTGGCGGGGGTCCTCCATCTGGGCTCTGGAGACGCCTAGTCCAGTACAGTTCGCGTGGGACAACCGGGAACTTGACTATCACTTCCCGGGTCTTGCCGCCTTTGGTTGACCACGATGCTCGCCCTGTGCTGGCTCCGCCTCGCTGCCAATCGGCCCGAAACCATGAGACCTTTCCGAGCCGTCCGTCGCAGGCTGCCCGCACTGTCGGCAGAAGGTTCTTGGCAAATGCGGGGTCGTGATGCATAGGCGGGCAGTGGTGTCCAAGGCTGTGTGTGTGTGTGGTCAGTTCCATAGTACGGGCTCTGGGCCCCGCTGTTGTGCTACCAGCATAGCCGCCAGATCGACGTCCTTCGTGCTACCGTTGCACGCATGGGCCGTCCTGACTTGCTTGTAATTGACCTTGATGGAACATTGCTCGGCGCCGACGGGCTCGTGTCCGATGAGAATGCGGCTGCACTACGGCGGGCCAACGCGTGCGGGCTGCCCTCTCTTATTGCTACCGGGCGAACGCTCAGCGAATGCCAGTCCGTTCTGGACTCAATTGGGTATGCCGGGCCGCTTATTGCCGCGAGTGGTTCCATGCTGCTCGATGTAGCGAATCGCGCCACATTGTTCCGCCGATCACTCAGTCAGCACCTTGTGGAATCTATAGTCGGATGTGTGCTAGAGGCACATGGCATGGCCATGATCCTGAAGGATCGCCACCAAACGGGAGTCGATTATGTCTTCGTTGGTAGCGGTGAACTGCATCCTGTAACGCAGTGGTGGATTGACCATACCGGCGCAACATTTGAACGCTTTGAGCGAATCGAGGAGGACCCCTATCCGCTTGACACGGTTCGGATTGGCGCTATCGGCGGACCCGTAGAGTTCATGCCCCTGGTGTCGCAACTTGAAGATCAGTACGGCGATGACGTCCTCGCCCGTCACTGGGAAGCTGTGACAAGTTCAGCCCACGCGGGGGAAGCAGTGCACCTGCTCGAGGTCTTTCATCCCGAGGCAGACAAGTGGACCATGATTCAATCACATTGCATTGAGGCTGGACTTGATGAACGCCGCACAGCAGCTGTTGGCGACGGGCTCAACGATGTTCTCATGATCGAGCAGTGCGGCATTGGGATCGCGATGGCCAATGCTGATCATCGAGTTCTGGCTGTGGCAGATGCCGTGACAGGCGGACACAACGAACACGGTGTTGCGACGCTGATTGATGATCTGCTTAAGGGCCGCATTCGACTCACAGGATCAGTCTCGAATGCATGAAGCCAACACATCCTTCGATCATCCCCTCCAGCAGCACGATGGCGTAGGCATCTTGACTGCTGCTGAGGCCGCGTTCAAAGCTGTGCTCGAGAGTGATGCGGGGATTACTCGGTTCATCGTGACGCAAAGCCGCGCGACTCGATCACTCTTGAGGATGCTCAATCGAGACGAGGTCCGTGAGCTTATTCGTCGGCACCGTGTGGTTGACCGTGTCATGGACGATGCTGGGCGAGCCCTCGAGTTGGCACGCTGGGATGCCCGCGATGGGCGTCGAATCGTCATCGTTGCCACGGGCCCAACCGCCGTGCCCGGACTTCGCTCTCTTGAGCGGTTTGCGGAAACCCCACTTGGCGAAAGCGAAGCGGTGGCGGTCTTGCTCGAGGACCCTGGCAATGCGTCCGAGCTCCGGCCTCGCATCATTGCGGCAGGTCTCCCGATGATCGAGGCCACCGGAGTTGGCCATGTGCGTGATGCCATTGAGCAAGCCCTGCGGCTGAGTCGTAGTGCTCGCATGCCATGTGTAATCGTGGCTGAACGCGAGATATTTCACGCGTCGGCAACGATCGAGTTCCGTCCGAACCGAATCGGAGATCAAGCCCCGGCGGGTCCACCGCGTAAGCGTGGTCCACGATGGGAAGAAGTTGGTGGACCGCTCCGAGTGGCACACCGGCTCGAACTCAACCACAGCAGGTCGATGCCAAGTCCCGGCGAGCAGGCCGAGGTTGGATTTGTGGTCACTGGACAGGGTGACCGAGCACTTCGCCGCCTTGAGGTCATTCTCGGCGTGGAGGGCCGATTGCCAACAGTGCATCTTGCCGTCACGCACCCACTCGATGAAGCGGTGCTTGAACGCTTGATGTTGCGATGTCGGTCGGTTGTAGTCATCGAACCTCCTGGCCAAACGATTGAGACCAGTCTTGTACGCATTGCGCAACGCCTGACGCAGGACGGCCGGGTACCTGCGCTCGTGTGGGGCGAGATGCTTCCAGATGACAGTCGTTCCCCACGGCTTGTTCATCCATCACCGCTCGCGAGGGCATTCGCGCCACTGCTCGACGGCGTCGTCTCGGGTACGCCGTTGGCCTCCCGTCTCAATCAGCCGCCTCCACCGGTACCAATTCACTTGCAACAGCCACGCTTCGGCGACCGTGGTCATGCCGCCGAACTGCGGGCACATATTGAATCGGCAATGGCGGCATTGCAGGCCGAGCACACTGAAGATGATGACGCCGATGATGATGTAGATACCGCGATTGAACCTGTCCGGTGGTTGATGGATGGACAGTGGTTTGGCCCGGCCGAGGGGCGGACTGTTGTCAATGAGGTCTGGACCGAGTCGAACTTCCGTCGAGTTGGAGCCGCAGCTGTTCGGCAGGCGGCGCACGCAGGTTCAGCGTGGTTCATTGTACTTGCAGCAGGCCCACCACCCAGTGGAGTTGATCTAGAAGGGCTCGTTGCAGGTGCGATACCTGCTGACCGTGCTGAGCATGTACGGGTCATCCGTCGCCGCGGCGGCATGCCAGGTGAAGTCCGCCGTGCGCTGCGAGATGCGAGCGCCTTCATTGGACTGACTGTTGTGATTGTTGAAGATGGTCCGCCAGCGCGGTTTGATGTTGCTTTCATCGAACACGCTATCCGAGCGATCGATCGGGTGGGCTACCAGGAATCTCAACGTATCACGTGGCCCGCAGATCGAGCGTGCGTTATCCGGCAGCCTTCAGACATGAAGCGTCGGGAACTCATCGCAGTTGAAGAGGCAGCGGCCGCGAAGACGACGTTCGTGGTTGACACGTTGTCAGTACGGTGGCCTCCGCGGCTTGGCGGGCGAGTGCACCCACTTGTAGAGCAAGTTGAAGTCCATCGAACACAACCGCCACGGCGTGGACTCGAATCGAGTGATCCGCCCGGGCAGCCAGAGTTCTTGCACGCGAACCAGCCAGTGTGGTACGCGCATCTTGCAGGGCTGCGAGGCGGCGGCGCAGGCGTGGTTGGGGACATCCTCAAGCGTGGTGGATGTATTGCCGGTTATCACGTCGAATTTGCCGTTGATCCGACTCCGATAGGCCCCGGCCGCAGGGCCTCGGCTCAAATCGCCTTTTCGCGGCCGAGAGATCTTGAGGAAACAGCAAGCGTTCCCCCAGTTGTTCCGTGGGGCGAAGCGGACTTGCTGCTCGGATACTCACGGACGGCAGTGCTGCATGCCGTTGATCCAGAGCGATCGCTGCAGGTGGCGAGCAATTCCCGCACATCGATCTTTGTCAACACCGGGCTCTTTGATGATGAACTTGAAGAGACTGAAGATGCGATCGAGCAAGCAGAGCAAATTGCCAGTTATCTGCAGCAAATTGGTCGTCCGCAACTCGTAGTGAGCGCCGATGTCACAGGGGCATGTCGATATCGATTTCACAATGAACGGCTTGCCGATGTCGTACTGCTTGGGCTGGCGTGGCAATCAGGTTCGGTACCGCTCTCGCTTGATGCAATGCATCAGGCGATTCATGGTGTGCAAGAGGCTGGAGCTGCGAGGCTGAAGGAGGCCTTCGAGTACGGACGAGCCGCTTGGCTCAACGCCGATGACCTTCTCAATCCCCAGGAGCCGGTGCTTGAGCCGGGACGCCGGTCAGTGCGTCGGTATCGGCTTATGCTGGCGAAGCGACGCCTCGCTGGCGGGGATCGTGCTGGTCGCTTTCGGCGACTTGCAGAGCGTGCCATCGAAGATGTGCCTGGTCTTCTCGAAACACAACTCGGGCGTGAGGCGCACCGAGACTTCGTTGTGGCGCTCAGGCGTTGCGTGACGTGGGGGGGGTTCGAGGTGGCCGAGCGATTCGCGGATCGCATCATCTCGTTGTATCAGGCAGATCGAGGCGATACAGGTCGTGCGATGGTGCGAGCTGCCATCTTGCCGCTTGCTGAGGCAATTCTCATTCGTGACGCTGTCTACATCGCGTCGATGTCAATTGGCGCAGAGCACCGGCGACAAACGAGACGGCGGCTCAACGTGCGCCGCGGTCGAAATGACCGCATCTCCGTGCGGTACTTGACCCGCATTGAGTTCACATTCATTCGGTGGAGGATTCGAATCGACTTGCGGAGCAGTGATTGGATGGCGCACGTGCTCGCAGCGATGCGCTTCATTCTGCCGCATCGGATGCGCGGGCGGCGCGGGCAGCGCCGTGTGCGAGACCTCGTTACAGAAGTCGTCATGCAGGCAACAAGTGCGCCACCTGAGGAGTATGAGCAGTGGCGTTCGGTCCTCGAGCACTTGCACCAGTATGCGCTTGATGGCCGCCTTCGCCGAATCAGCCCAGCAGGGCTCAGGCGGGAAATTCGCAGAGCGCGTCAGGTCGACTGATCGGCCTGCGTGTGCGATCGCCGAAGTTGGCCACAAGCGGCGGCGATATCACGGCCACGACTCGCGCGGATATGCGCGTTGATGCGTCGGTCTCGGAGCGTTTCTTGGAAGATACGAACATCAATATCCGCCGGCCGATCAAATGGAAGGCCCGGCACTTCGTTATATCGAATGAGGTTGATGTTGCACCGGACAGTGCTTGCTAGATCGGCAAGCATGCGGGCGTGGTGCGGCCGATCATTGACGCCTCTCAAGAGCAGGTATTCGAACGTGATTTCGCGGCCGGTTGCATCGAAGTACTCACGGCAAGCATCGAGGATCTCAGGAATGCTTGCATGAGCGGCCCATGGAATGAGCGTGCGTCGAAGTGAATCTTCTGGAGCATGCAAACTGATCGCGAGCGTGATCGGGAGTGGGAATTCCGCCAGGCGGCGAATTGCCTCTGGCAGGCCAATCGTCGAAACAGTGATCTTCCTCGCGCCGATACCGAGTCCCCAGGATGCATTAAGCGTGGTGATCGCGTTCGTCACGGCCGCGAAATTCGCCAGTGGCTCGCCCATGCCCATGAAGACAACATTTGTCACCCGGCCGAGCCCAAGGCGGCTGAGGCGGTGGACTTGTTCAACGATCTGCCCTGCTGAGAGATTGCCTTCAAGGCCGTCGAGACCTGATGCACAAAAGGCACAGCCAACCGGACATCCAATTTGACTCGATACACACGCGGTCATGCGGTTGTCCGATGGGATGAGCACCGTCTCGGTGGAGGGTCCCTCGTGTAGAACGGGTAGCCCAGTGGACGAGTCTTTCCAGCCCACAAGGAGCTTCCTTGTTCCGTCAGAAGCACACTGATCAGCGAGGAGGTGCCCCTGATCAATTGGCAATGCTTCGACGAGCAGTGCGCGATGGTTCGCAGACAGATTGCTCATCAATGCTGGGTCCACGACTTGCTTTGCATAGACCCAGTCAAATATCTGCTTGGCCGCAAAGCCGGGCATGCCATGGTTCACGCACCACTCTCGTAGTGAATCCGGCGTGTGCTCGAAGAACCCGCTCACGTACTTGCCCCAATCGTGACATCAACAACGCTGTGCCGAACCTCTTGCTCAGTCAGGAACCGCGCCGTTGCTGAGATATTGTCCATCGCGATTCGTCGGCCATCTGGGTCAACACCACGGGACCGCATAAACTTCTTGAGCGTTCCAGGGAGACCGAACTCGACATTTTCATGGAAAACATCGTGTTGTTCAACTTCAACATTTCCTCCGCCGAGTTTGATGAGATCCAGCAGAAGCCCTTGCACGAGATCCTCCGGAGCGCTCGCCCCTGCAGTAACCAAAATGTTGTCTACGCCAGTTAGCAGCGACGGGCTGAGTTCTGTGTGGTCGTCTACAAGCACCGCTTGGGTGCCGGTCGCTTCGGCAAGTTCTCGCAGCCGCTGCGAATTGGAACTATTCCGAGACCCGACAACAATGACCAGTTGGCACTGCGGAGCGAGCTGCCGCACGGCAAGTTGCCGATTCGTCGTGGCATAACAAATGTCATCACTCGGTGGCTCGTGGATTGCTGGGAAGGCTTCTCTGAGTGCTCGAAT
>JABJQE010000241.1 GCA_018663565.1 Phycisphaerae bacterium | reverse complement strand
GCCGGTGCGAAACGGTTGACAAACCGCTGTCGGAGCGAGTCGTTTCGCTCAGTCTTCAGCCTCCACTTCATGGGTGGAAGCTCCTCTGCATTTGGTTTGTCGGCGGGCCCGAAGAACATGAGCGAGATTGGCCACCAACGATCGAAAGCATCTTGGCCCATGGCCCGTTGGCCCTTGGTTCCACTCATGAGCGTGAGCACCATGTCTTCGCCACTCTTGAAGTGGAAGGCTTCTTCCATATTGATGCGATTCATGGTGCGGACATAGGGTCCGTAGGCGCCGTCAGCGAGTGTCTTTTGATTCATGATCGCGGCGCCATCAATAAGCCACTGAATCATGGCGATGTCGCCCCATGTTGGACATGGGTAGTTGAAGCAGTTGTGGTACTTGGTTTTGCCGGTGACAAGATCTCGCAGCATGTCGTCGCGGCTCTTGCCAAGTTCTTGAGACACGCGGTAGAGCATTTGGCCGTGTCCAACTTCATCTTGCACTTTGGCGATAAGCGACAGTTTGCGAAGCATGCTTGGGGCGCGAGTGATCCACTCGCCTTCGGGCAAGGCTCCAACAATCTCACTGTTGGCATGGTGCTCAGCCATTCGCAGCATCAGCGAGCGATAGGCTTCGGGCATCCAGTCGCCGGGCTCGATCAGCACGCCGTCGGCGATTCGTTGCTCGAACTCGGCGAGTTTTTCCGGATCACATGTGATCGTGATGTCCGGGGGTGAAATCGGGTTTGCAGCGCCACTCATGCGCGGAATCCTTGTGTTGAAGGGCACTTATCTCTGCGCTGGACGAGCAGGCTCAGGGATGCTCAAAGACTGTCGCGAGGCCCTGCCCAACGCCAACGCAGAGTGTAGCGACCCCGAGGTCCGTTTTGCGACGGTTCATCTCATGGACCAGCGTCGCGGCCAGCCGGGCACCGCTTGCGCCGAGTGGATGGCCGATGGCGATGGCCCCTCCGTTGACGTTAACGCGGTCCAAGTCGAGCCCAAGTTCGCGGGTGCAGGCGATAGATTGGGCTGCAAATGCCTCATTGAGTTCAAAGAGGCCGATATCTTCGACGGTGAGCCCTGCGCGGGCGAGTGCTTTTTGGGTAGCCGGAACAGGACCAAGCCCCATCGTGGCAGGGTCAACGCCTGCCGAGGCAGAGGGGCCTACGAGGGCTAAGATTTTTCGACCTTCCTGTTTGGCCCGGCCGGCTTCCATCAGCACGAGTGCTGCGGCGCCATCATTGACGCCACTTGAGTTGCCGGCTGTCACGGTGGCCTCATCATCCTGGGCGAAGGCGGGCCGCAATTTGGCAAGGGTCTCAACCGTTGTGTTTGGTCGCGGGTGTTCATCGGTGTCGAAGTGGATGGGGTCTTTGCGGCGTTGCGGCACATCGACGGCAAGTAGCTCGTCGTCAAAGATATTCATCTCGTTGGCGAGCGCCCATTTCTGCTGGCTGAGCACTGCGAATCGATCTTGTTCGTCGCGACTGATTTTGAACTTTCGTGCAAGATTCTCTGCAGTTTCGCCCATTCCATATGGATGGTGTAGTTCGGAAAGGGCGGGATTCGTAAATCGCCAGCCGATTGTTGTGTCATGCACATCAAGTTTACGATCAAAGGCCCGCTCGCCCTTGGCCATGACAAATGGTGCTCGGCTCATGCTCTCGACACCACCAGCAACAAAGACGTCGCCGCAATTGGCTTCAATCATCCGCGCAGCGATGTTGATGGCTTCGAGTCCCGAAGCGCACAATCTGTTGACAGTGCATCCGCCGACGCTGATGGGTAGTCCGGCAAGAAGAGCGGCCATGCGGGCGACGTTGCGATTGTCTTCGCCCGCCTGGTTTGCGGCGCCGAGGTATACATCATCGATCGAAGCGGGATCAATGCCCGCTTGTTGCACGGCATATTTGATGGCATGGGCCGCGAGATCGTCGGGGCGGACGCTGCTGAGCGCGCCGCCATATCGGCCAAAGGGTGTGCGAAGGGCGGAAACGATTGCGGCGCGGCGTGTCATAAGGTGTGGATTGTAGTGCACTGAGGTCAGGGGCTGCCGTGCTCTCCCGAGTCAATCAGTGGTGGGATGAATCGCCCGTCATCAGTTGTGGCATTCAACGCAGAAAGTGTCATCACAACCAGATCAGACCCGATGTCCCTTGACCAGTTGAAGAGGCCATGTGGATAATTCACGCCTGCTTGCATAGCAATATCAATGTCAGCTTCGGTGGCGACGCCATCGTGCGCTGCCCAGGCCGCCTCATTGATGATCGCAGCGAGGATGCGGGTGAAGATGACGCGTTGACGATCACTGCACCGTGCGATCGATTCGGGATTTGCTGTGGCAGCCTCGCAGAACCGTATTGCAATATCGTCAAGATTGGAGACGCCAGTTGCTGCATCTTGGGGTGGCCGGAGCACACACACGGGTTGTTCGCCAGACCAGTCATACACGCCGCATCCTGTCTTACGTCCAAGTGTTCCGTCGGACACTAATTGCTCTTGAATCGCAACAGGGGCAAGCCGAGAAGGTCGGTTCCATTGCTCCCAAATGCTTCGTGTTGTTGCAGTGTTGACATCGTGGCCGATGAAATCTGTCAGTTCAAATGGTCCCATTCGGAACCCCCCGATTGTTTTCATTGCATCGTCAATGGCGGCGGGGTCAGCGAGGCCATCTTCGAGGCATCGAAATGCTTCAAGGTAGTACGGCCGCGCGACGCGATTCACAATGAATCCGGGCGTGTCGGCGCACTGGGCGACTTGTTTATTCCAATCGCGTGCGATCGACGAGACACGATCGAGTACTGATGGTTGGGTAGCGTTTCCGCGAACGACCTCGACAAGTTTCATGATTGGGGCTGGATTAAAGAAGTGCATGCCGCAGGTTCGATCTGCAGCTCCAATGCGTTCACCAAGATCCGAAACGGAAAGCGACGAAGTGTTGGTGGCGATGATGGCCTCGGTCCCTAGCCTCGCGAGAATTGGTTTCAGGGCAGACACCTTGATGTTGAGATCTTCGACGATGGCCTCGATAAAGAGATCGCAGTCGGAGACGTCCTCATGCGTCGATGGCAGAATGTTGGCAAAGGCTGCATCGGCTTCGGATTGACTCATCCGATTCTTCTCGACATTTCGAGCAAGCCGTTTCGCGATGCTCTGCTTGGCTGCTTCGCAGGTTGGCAGGTCGACATCAATCAGTCGCACACGCCATTGAGCGGTTGAGGCTACCTGCGCAATGCCCGCGCCCATTGCGCCGGCCCCGAGTATTCCAACAGTTGGCATGGCTACTTTCCAGTAAAGGTGGGTGTGCGTTTCTGCAGAAAGGCTGTGACACCTTCGAAGTGATCAGCGGTGCGACCCGCAGTGTCTTGGGCGAAGGCCTCAGCCTCAAGTTGCTCAGGAAGTGTTCGTTCAAAGGAGTCGTTGAGCAGGCGCTTGGTCAGCCCGAGGGCTTTGCCTGGGAGGGAACTGAGGCGGGCGGCCATCTTGGCAGTGGCTGATTCGAGCTCATCTGCGGGCACGACTTGATTCACCAGCCCGATGGCAAGTGCTTCGTCGGCTTTGACGGGACGCCCTGTCATGCAGAGTTCCATGGCCCGGCCGAGGCCGACAAGGCGGGGGAGTGTCCAGGTGCTCGCTGAGTCTGGGACGAGGCCGACGTTGACGAATACCTCAATGAACTTGGCGTGCTCAGATGCAATTCGCATGTCGCAGGCGAGCGCAAGGCTGCAGCCGGCACCGGCAGCAACACCGTTGACGGCGGCAATGACGGGTTTTTCCATCGTTCGAATGAGTTTGACCCATGGGTCGTATCGTTTCTTGAGATCTGTTGCCATGGTGGGGACGTGGCCTGGGACGTACTTGGCTTCGAGGTCACCAAGGTCTTGTCCGCTGCTAAAGGCGCGTCCAACTCCGGTGATGACAACAACTCGCACATCGTCGTCGCGAGCGATGTGTTTGAGTGTGGCGATGAATTCTGCGCTGACCTCGTCATTGAAGGCGTTGAGTACATCTGGTCTATTGAGCGAAATGGTGGCCACGTGGTCCGAGATGGTGAGCGTGATGGTGGTGAGGTCGGTTGCGGTCGTCATGATCTGTTCACTTTCCGATAAACGTCGGACGACGTTTTTCCATGAAGGCAGTCATGCCTTCGGTTTGGTCCTGGGTATCAAAGAGCATGTAGAACAGTTCTCGCTCGCGGCCAAGTGCTTCGCTGAGGGATTGTTCTTCTGCGTTGAGGACTGATTCCTTGGCGTGCTGCAGGGAGATGGGGGCCTTGGCCGCAATGGATTGGGCTACGTTCATCGCTTCGTTGAACCAGTGTTCCTTCGGGACAACTCTGCTGACAAGTCCGTACGCAAGGGACTCCTGTGCAGAAAGGAATCTGCCAGAGAGAACGATATCCATAGCGACAGCCTTGCCGACGGCTCGTGCGAGTCGCTGTGTTCCACCTGCCCCGGGCATAACACCGATATTGATTTCGGGTTGGCCGATCTTGGCCGTCTCGCTGCAAATCACGACATCGCAGTGCATCATGAGTTCGCATCCACCTCCTAGCGCGAAACCGCTGACCGCGGCAACGATTGGCTTCTTGATGGACTTGATGCGGTTCCACTGCGTGAACTGATCACGAGATTCCATCTCAGCCCGCGTTGCGGTGGCCATGTCTCCGATGTCGGCTCCTGCAGCCCACGCCCGTTCGGAACCAGCGAGCAGAATGACTCGGATGTCATCGTCGGCATCGTAGCTTTCCATGAGTGCTGCGAGGTCTTGCATCAACGTGAGGTTGAGTGCGTTGAGCACTTTGGGTCTGTTGATGCGAATGACGGCGACGTGTCCGTTCGTTTCCGTGAGCAAGTGCGATGAGTCGCTCATGTGTGTTGCCTTCCCTCTTCATCTGTGCGCCTCGCGGCCCGATCAATGATGCGTTCAAGTACGGTTTTCGGCAGCACTCGCTGCACCTGCTGTCCTCGACCGAGCAGGGTATCACCCTCCCATGCGAGTACTTCACAAGTCAGCCGATCTCCTTGGATCGCGGTTGCTTTGGCTACGAGTCGAATCGTGGCACCCACGGCGGCCGGAGCGATGTGGTCGATCGAGAGATGCCCTCCGATTCCCTCTTCGTGATCGTCGAGGTGAGGTGCAAGCACCTTCCGCGCGGCAAGTTCCATGTGATGGGCCATGGACCATGTGGAGTAGACACGGTGCACGATGACCCCATCGAATGCTGGGCACATGCTCTCGTCGACGAGCATCTCGATTTCAGCGTTGTTTCCAACTTGGAGGGAAGGTTTCACGATCGAGGTAGTGTACTTCTGCGGCGAGAGATGCCATGATCCCTCTCCATGGGACTGATGGGTTTATTAGTGTTGGCTATTGCTGTCTGGATGGTCGGCGGCGTGTGGGCTCTACTGCGAATGGCGAAGCATCCGCCAGGCGGAAGTGCCGGGGTGGCCATCGCCCGCGGGCTGCCTCTAGACCCTGCAGAGGCGGGGCTGAACTTCGAGCGGTGGACCTATCGAACACCTGATGGGCTCGACCTGTCTGTCTGGGATATCGCAGGCTGTGGAAGGAATGATCCTGTCATTCTCATTCACGACTGGGGCCAATCGCCACTATCGATGTTGGAGCGGGCAAATGAGCTGTTGGCTGAGACGACGCGCATCATCGTGCCATGCCTACGTGGTCACGACGGCGAAGCGGGGGCTTGTTCACTCGGCCCTCGAGAGACAGATGATCTTGCGAGATTGGTCGAAACGCTTGCCGTAACCGTGTACATCGAAGGCAGTGGATTTGGCGGCTTGATTGCATCCGCCGCGTGCGAATTGCCATTGGTCGCGGGCGTGACAACAATCGATTCGTGGACAGATCAAGCCAACGGCCTTGCCCGAATCTTGGCGACGTATGGCTTTCCTGCATTTCCAATTGCCGTTGTGGCGAACTGGTGTTTCTCAGTTTGCCGATCCTGACTACTGCTTCTTCGTGTTCTTCTTTTTCTTTGCGTCGTGGGGGTAGGTCATCGACGTGACATCGAGCAATTCATCGAGTGTGGCTTTTGGCAATATGTCGTGCTCTAGACAGTATTCGCGAATGGTTTGTCCGGTCTTGTAGCACGCCTTTGCAATCTTGGAGGCGCTGTCATATCCAATGACTGGAGCGAGGGCGGTGCCGAGCATGAGGCTCTGCTCAACCGTCTTTTTGATGGCCTTGCGGTTGGCCTGAATGCCCTTGACGCAGTCATCAGCAAAGAGGGCAGAGACGTTGCCGATGATCTTGATGCTCTCAAGCAGACAATCCGACATCATCGGCTGTGCGACATTGAGATCCATCAACGATCCGGTTCCGCCCAAAGCACCCATCCCAATGGAAACGTCGTTGCCAGAGACCTTCATGGCGACTTGCATGGACGATTCAACAAGCACGGGGTTGACCTTGCCAGGCATGATCGATGAACCGGGCTGAATGGCCGGAAGCTCAATCTCGTGAATGCCGCAACGTGGGCCAGATCCCATGAACCGGATATCACTGGCAATCTTCGAAAGACTGATGGCAATGGTTCGCAGGTTGCCGTGGGCTTCAACGATGCAGTCTCGCGAGGCTTGTGCCTCGAAGTGATTGTCAGCCTCGTGGAATTTGACACCGGTCGATCGCGACAGTCGCTTGGCAACAATCGCAGCAAATCGTGGGTGTGTGTTGATGCCTGTTCCTACAGCGGTTCCGCCGATGGGAAGATTGGAGGCGAGGGCATGAATTGCTTTCTCGCTTCGTTCAACGGCAAAGTCCATTTGGGCTGCGAAGCCACTGAATTCTTGGCCGAGTCGAATTGGCGTGGCATCCTGAAGATGCGTGCGGCCAATCTTGACGATGGAGTCAAATTGCTTCGCTTTTCGGTGGAGCGCCGAAGCGAGCTTCTTCACATCTGGCACCATGGACTTCTTGATGTGAGTGGCTGCGGCCACTTGCACTGCTGTTGGGAACGTGTCGTTTGAGGACTGCCCCATGTTGACATGGTCGTTGGGGTGCACAGGGTCGAACGAACCAAGCTTCTTATTGAGTGAAACCGAAACCATATTGGAGATGACTTCATTGACATTGACGTTGGTTGACGTGCCTGACCCTGTCTGGAAGATGTCGACTGGGAAGTGTTGCATCATGTCGCAACGCGTGTCGATGTCCGTGAGTCTAGTGATGATGTTGGCGCAAGCCTTGACGATGAGTTTGCATCGTTTGGCGTCAAGTTTGCCGAGTTCATGGTTGGCCTCGGCCGCGGCTCGTTTGAGCTGGGCAAAGGCGAGGATGATTTCCCATGACACGGCCGTTCCCGAAATCGGGAAGTTCTGCACGGCTCGCTGGGTTGAAGCGCTGTAGAGCGCCTTGAGTGGTACTTCAAGTATGCCCATAGAGTCGTGATCAGTACGAGTTCGCTTCGCGGCCATTGGAATGGTCCTCTTAGAAAATTGGTCAATGGGAAGGCGGGGGAGTCAGCCGGGCACTTCGTTTGGATCTGCGCCACCCATCATTGGGTCTGATGCCATGCCGAGCCGGGCTCGCATGGCCGTGTCGAGTGTGTCTTCGAATCTGCGGACGATTTCGCTTCGAACGAGGTCGGCGGCCTCAGGCTGGGCGGCTTGAAGTTGTTCAAACGCGATGATCCAGGCTACGGGTTCGGCTTGGATAGCGGCAGCCTCGTCATACATGCGGCCCCGAATAGCGGCCTCAAACTTCAAGGCGAGTAGTTCGTCGTCAATGCGGCTTGCTGGCACGTGATCAATGACGGCCACGACTGCTCGAGGGTCACCACTTTGAAGCACGAGTGGCCCGAGACGTTTGGCAATGGCGGCAAGATCTTGTTCGGCAATCTGGTCGGCGGCGAACCGTTCCTGCAAGATCGCCGCCCGCTGGGCAGGCGTGATGGTCGGAAGACTCGCGAGAATGTCGTCGATGCGGAGCGCATCGGCGTCGACGCGGCTCGCAGCCTCGAGCAGTGCCTGGAGCCACAGGGGCTCGTGTGGTACGGGGGGCGTCAGTGTGCTGATGGCCTCAAGCGTGTTGAGGTCGGACCCCGAACTGATCGCGCGAAGTGCGAACGGGTAGACCGCCTGATCTCCCGATCGCGTCATGAGCGGTCCAAATTCGCCGCGGGTGTAGAACGCAGCAGCAATGGCGGCTCGCCAGTTGGAGTCGTCATCATCGAGGCGGACTTCGAGCATTGCCACGTCGCTGGGCGACCCAATCAGCGTGAGCAGCGCACCGGCCCGTGGCGTTTGTTCGAGTTCGAATGCTTTGCGAACCGCGGGCAGCAGTGCATCGGCCCGATCCTGATCAGTCTGCCCCGCGGCTGCGAGCACAGTCCACATGGCATTGATGGCAGCCGCTCGGCTTGCGGGCTCCAATAGGAGTGGTGTTACCTTCTCTGCGGTAATGAGATTGGGTTGAATGGCTGCAATGCGAGGCAGCATGGCGGCGAGTACGGCGGCATTCGTTTCTGCGTAGAAGCGTTCAATGACCGCCGGGTCAATGGTCGCAGGGTCGAGTTCGGGGATGAGCGTGGCAACTGCAGCTCGGACCGACGGGTCAGGGTCAGCAAGCAGAACAGCGGCGGCTTCTTGACCACCGGGCGTATCGTGGCCGTCGCGAAGTTGTATGGCGAGACGACCGAGGCCAAAGACGCGTACCGAGGGCAATTCATCTTGGAGAAGCGGCAGGAGCCGGGCTTGCTGCTGCTCAATAGTAAGGAGTGGCCAAAAATCACGGTACGCCGTGAGCAGTCTTGCAGACATGTGTTCCCGCGCAGCCCGAGCTTCTGAGAGTTCCTTGATGCGAGCGGCGGCTTGCTTGGTCAAGGCGTCGACCGTGTCCTCAAGCCATCGCTCGGAGGGGCGATTGCGGTTTTCTTTCCACCACGCGATCCATTGCGCCGCCGTAGTACTGCGGGGCATGCCGGTCAGTCTTGAGAGTTGCTCGCGTGCTGCAAGCGTGATCGGGTCATCGGCAGCATGAGGCTGCTGGAGAATCATCATGAGTTCACTCGCCGCGATCGCCGGGGCATGTCGAAAGGCGCCGATCGCGAGGATGGCCACTTCTCGTTGTTCGACCGTCATGGTCTGATCAGCGGCGAGTATGGAAAGCGCGGGAAGAATTCGCACATCGATTTGCCCGTGCCGAGCGAGGAGTTCCGCGAGCACTGGCCGGACCTCGATTGGGGCGGATTCCACGAGTGCCAGAAGTGAGGGTCCGTAGGCCTCATTGACATCAGATTCAGCGAGCATGGACTCGAGCACAGCCTGGAGCACATCAATGCGATCAGTACTCATGGCATCAATGAGGATCTCACGTGACTGCGGCAAGTGGAGCGTGACGAGCTCTGCTGCTGCCGCGGCCCGCGTGCTGGGGTCCATACCATCAGCCGTACTGAGCAAAATGACAGAAGCGAGTTGCAGCCGCCGGGCTGAAGAGGCGTCCATTGGGGTAGGAATCTCGCTGAGGTCTGGTGCTGCGCCAGGGCTCGCGACATGCTGCGTGCATGAGCACGTGAGCATGAGAAGAAGTGGAATCAGTCTAGAGTGCAGCATGATTTCTGGCATGGTACGTCTATTCAGGCACACTCGTACCAATTGGCGAGGAAGAGTGACTAGACTTCTGGCATGGTGAATGCATGAGTGACTGGATTGATGCTGAACAGCATGCCGACCGGGCGGCAACCCTTCTTGAGTCGGGGCGACTCGCTGAAGCCGAGGCCGCGTTTCGACGAGCTTTGGCTATCGACTCAGCACAGGCCGACTGGCACTTTCAACTTGGTCTTCTCCTGGAAATGAGAGGACGTGATATCGAGGCAGTCGAGTCATTCGACCGAGCATCCACGGCAGCCCCGGACATGCGGGACTATGTCGATGCGGCAGCCTCGGTGAGTATGCGGCTTGGCGACACCGTACAGGCAGAGGCTCGGCTCGCTCGGCTTGCTCAGCTGTGCCCGGATGACCCGGACGTCTGGCCACGGCTCATTACGGCGCGGGCCACGCTTGGCCAGCATGACGAAGCTGAGACGACGTTTTATCTTGCAGAAATGCATCTTGATCGCACCACCGCGCCATGTCTTGTATCGCTTGGCGAGAGTTTGATGTCGCGACAGCTTTGGGACAAAGCCACATGGTGTATGGAAGAGGCCACGCGAAGAGAACCGGCGTACGCCGCTGCGTATCAAGGGTTGGCTGAAATACACCGTGCCAATGCTCGTCCTCAAGAAGCCATGAAGTTGTACCGGTGGTTGCTTGACCAGTTCATGGGGGACGCCTCCACGGCTGTGCGATATGCAGAGTTGCTCGCAACAAGCGAGCAATACGACGAAGCGTCTGCTGTATTGCGGCAGGTGCTTGAGCACGATCCAGTTCATGTAGAGGCTCACTTTCAGATGGGCGAGCTCGCGATGGCCCAAGATCAGTTTCAACATGCCGCGCTCGCGTTTCAACTCGTCAGGCGACTTGATCGCGGCCACGAGCGATGTGATCGAGCCCTTGGAGAGGCCTTGCTTTACCTTGGCCAAATCGGGGATGCTCGGCGACTTCTCTCTCTGGCTGCAAAGAAGCACACAGAGTCCCAATCTGCTGAGGCGACTGGTTCATTGTCTCGGTTTGGTGCGGTGCTTCTGGGTGCTGAACTGGCCGAAGAGGCAGTGTTTGTCTTCGAGCAGGTCGCTCAGCAGACACGCTGGACTGACCTGCACGTACTGCGGGCCTTGGCTCGGTCCCGCTACCTTGCCGGTGATGTTGCAGGTGGTCGAAGTGTGAGCCGCCGGGTTCTTCGGCTCAGCCCAACTTGCGTGGCATCGCTCTCAAATCTGGGTCTTGCCTCGCTGCAGGAGCGCCGGCTCCGCGAGGCCTCAGGATGGATTCAGCGTGGCCTTCGGGCTCACCCGGCGGATGAAGGTCTGCGGCAGCTGAGATTCAAACTTCTGCTGCATCGCATCAAGAAGATGTGCCGCAGCGTTGTCGGCCTGTAGGCCGATTCCCTCAAAATGGCGCAGCAGACTTTCGGCAGTGCATTGGTGCACTGTGTGAACTTCCAAAGTATTTGAAAGAGTGATCTCTACAGGGTGCCGCTGGTGTATGGCAGCAAACCAAGGAAGCGAGCTCGCTTGATGGCTTGGCTGACGCGGCGTTGCTCGACAGCACTCGTGCCGAGACGCTTGCGGGAGTAGATCTTGCCGTTGGGCGTGAGGACGCGTCGAAGATCGTCGACATCCTTGTAGTCAACCCATGGGTTGCCCTTGATGTCCTCGCGGACAACTTTGGTTCGACGTGAATGGCGATTGTTGTTGTGGGGTGGCATAGTGGTATTCTTCCTCGTCATGGATACTGGGTCGCCAGCAGCCCTGAACACATGCTCAGAGCGACGAATCCGCAATCATAGCGAAAACCCCGGCTTGGGGAAAGGACGATCAAGACCTGTGCCCGCAGAACTCCCTCTCATTGGTATCACGCCTGACATTGCGAATGGGCGAATCCGGCTCTCTCGGGCTTATGAAACTGCCGTTTCGGCCGCAGGGGGCTTGCCTATCACCCTCATGCCAGCCCAGCACCACCTGAATGAACTCGTAGGACGCTGTGATGGGTTGATTTTGAGCGGTGGAGACGACCCCATCATGGAATTCTGGGGACGGCCAACCCATCCACAGGCGGCCAAGGTTGAGCCGGATCGTCAAGAGTTCGATGTGGCGGTGTACCGGCGAGCTCGTTCCGTGGGCATGCCTGTCCTGGGCATTTGCTTGGGCATGCAGATCATGGGACTTGAGGCTGGTGCTGAACTCGATCAGCATCTCCCCGATTCCTGCCCGACGGCTGCGAACCATGCACGAGGCACCGTGCACGCAGTTGGCGGATCGTTCGGCGAAGGTCAGGTGCATAGTCGGCACCACCAAGCGCTCCGGACGGCCGGATCGTTTGAAGTGGTAGCCACTGCAGACGATGGACTGATCGAAGCAATTCGAGATTCGTCGGCCGATTTTTGTCTCGGCGTGCAGTGGCATCCCGAGCGAAGTGGTGACGGGCCGATGGGATCAGCCATCTTTGAGCAGTTCGTGCAGGCTGCGGTTCGGTATCGTGACATGCCTCAGGAGCCGAATCATGCCACTGCATGAACATCATCACGCTGCAGCGAAGCAATCCTTGCATACGAGCGTTGACCGCGTGGGCGCTGATCGCCCGGGTGCCGCGACGGCAGATCTCAGCGGTGGTGAGCCGGACTACCTTGCGTGGGGTGATGGAGCGGACGCTACTGATGACATTCAAACACTCGCCACGCTCGGCCCGGTCGAGCTTGAGTATGCCGCGATTCGAACGGGCGTTGGCTTTGTGGATGCGTCGCAGCGGGGCATCGTGTTTGTGCGGGGCGATGACGCTGTTGACTTGCTTGATCGTTTGATGACCCAGAAGATGCAATCACTCCAGCCAGGGGACACTGCCGCGACCTTTCTTCTTGATCGCAAAGGTCGTATTCAGGCCGATGTGTTGTGCACTGGTCTTGACGGCGGAGTTCTTCTTGATGTCGACCGACGCGATGTTGACGCAGTCCTTGCGGCGATTGAGGCCATGACGTTTGCTGAGGATGTTGCCATTTCCAATGGCGAAGACTGGTACACGCTCGAAGCGCACGGGCCCGGCATTGGAGAACTCTTCGCGGTCTGGGGCATCACGCTGCCGGATGCTTTGCATTCAAAGGTGGGTACCGTTGCAGGTTGCGAGGTTCGTCTTGCGCGGTGGGACACGGCTGGTGTACCCGGCGTACGTATGTATCTTCGGCGAGGTGATGTCGTACAGGTGTGGGAATCCCTGCACGGAAGTGAATGCGAGACGCGTCGCCGTACAGTCGGGTGGTTGGCATTCAATATGGCGCGGGTAGAGGCTCGCATACCCTGGTGGCATATTGACTTTGGGACAACAAGCCTTCCGCATGAGACTGGTATTCTGGTTGATCGCGTGAGCTTTACCAAGGGCTGTTACCCCGGGCAGGAAGTTGTTGCTCGAATGGAGCATCTTGGGCATCCGAAGCAGATTTCCCGGGCGATTCCGATGCCAGATGAGCGGCTTCCAATTGCCGGCGGTCAGGTCTTTCAAGACGAAGCTGGGTCACCGGGCGATCCGATTGGCATGGTGACATCAAGTGCTCCGTCGCCAACACGAGGAAACACCACAATGGCTCTTGCCGTGATCAAATGGGCGCAGGCAACTGTCGGTGGAACGATCCGTTGTGTTGCAGATGGCGATCTTGTGTCAGCCGGAGTGGAGCCTGTTGCGACGAGCAAGGAGCCATGATGAAGCCACCCCCAGATGTGAGTGAATCGTTGACACTCAGTACGCCCGAGTTGATGTTGCTTGTAGTCGGCTTGCTGCTGACGATTGGTGTGGCGGTTTTTCTGTTGGTGTTCTTTGTGCCTCAGCACCGCCGCGAAAAAGCGAAGGAGCGGTCACGATGACACCGGACCGCGTCTTCATTACCGAGGTGGGCCCGCGTGATGGGCTGCAGAATGAGTCGGTTGTTGTGCCACTTGCCGACAAGGTGCGACTTGTTGAAGAGCTCGCGGCGGCGGGCTGCCCCGAAGTAGAAGTCTCTGCATTTGTTCGGCCGGACCGAGTGCCGCAACTCGCAGATGCGACAGGCGTGTTTGGTTCCATCACGAAACAACCCGGCACGGTGTACTCGGCATTGGTCCCGAATATTCAGGGGTTCGATCGTGCGTGCACTGCGGGCGCAGACAAGGTGTCTTTGTTTACTGCGGCTAGCGAGACGTTTTCCATGCGGAACACCAACACATCAGTGGCCGGAACGATTGAGCGGTTTCGGCCAGTTGTCGAAGCCGCCACATCGCAAGGAATCCCTGTCCGTGTGTATGTGAGCTGTGTGGTGGAATGTCCATTTGAGGGAAAGATTTCGTCGGAGCAGGTAGCGTCGGTCGTGGAACAGGTCGTCGCGCTTGGCGATGTTGAAGTTGATCTTGGTGACACGATTGGTGCATCTGCACCCGACGACATCGACCCACTCATCTTGGCCACGCGGTCGCTTGTCGATGTTGATCGTGTGGTCTTGCACTTGCATGACACGCACGGTGGAGCGACGGCCTGTGCAAGGCGGGCGTTGGAACTTGGTGTTCGACGGTTTGATGCATCCTGTGGTGGTCTTGGCGGATGTCCATTTGCACCTGGTGCGCCCGGAAATGTCGCGACGGAAGACATCGTGACACTCTGTCATGAGATGGGGTACGACACCGGTATTGATCCCGTGCAACTGGTGGCAACATCAAAATGGATTCAAAACCTGCTGCGTCGTGGCAACACCAATTGACCGAAGCCACAGGGCAATCGGTTAGTCGTCGCTTGGCCCAAACGTCAAGCAGTTTTTGCCGCGGCGTTTCGAGGCAAGGGCCCGTTGGTCTGCGATGCGAAGAAGTGAAGTGGGATCGTCGCCATCCCACGGAAACGTGGCGAGCCCGCCAGAGATGCTCAGGCGGCCTGGTGCTGCGAGTCCAAGTTCAGGGAATCGCAGGTCCTTGATTTGTTTCTGGAAGCGATGAGCAAGCACTTCAACGGTTTCGGGATGCCGAGAGCCGGCCGTGCGAGGCGCCGTGAAGTCAGAGAACAACACGGCGAATTCATCTCCGCCGAGCCTGCCCACCCGGTCGCCATTTCGAACGACTGAACTGAGTAGTTGAACCATTGATGTCAAGATCGTGTCGCCTGCTTCGTGGCCGAAGCGATCATTGAAATGCTTGAATCCATCAATATCAAAGACGAATACCGTGAGTTCGCGTCGCAATTGTCGTGCTTCATTGATGGCGGCGACCGTGAACTGTTCAAAGCTTCGTCGATTCCACGCATTGGTCAGATAGTCTCTGCTGGCGTCGTACCGCAGGCCATTGATCATCTCATCAAGCGCTATCCAACGAGCGAGCCATCCAGCCCATGGCTCTAGAGTGGCGGTGTCGCCCCCACTGAGATGTCCCCAAGTTGTGAGTCCGCGTCGAACTGGTGTTGAATCGGGGCCACCTGCGCCACTTGCGTGATAGGTCAGTGAACCGAGCGATGTTCGCTGTTCGATTGCTCGAACGGCCAGCGGAACGACTTGATTGGTGTGTTCGAGAATCGATTCAAGCAAGTCGGTGTCACCGATGATGTACGTCGAGGACATTGAATCCGTCGATTCAGTTTGAACTGATGGCGGTTGTCCGAGTGTGGCCGTGTCATCTCCGTCGAGAGCTCGAGCAATGACATCAGCATCAGCTTCGGGTGGAAGGCAATGGTCGATTTGGCCCGAGAGCGAAGCGGTGGATGTGTCACTCGATCGCAACACGATCTGAACGGTGGGATCGACGCGGCGAACTGCTTCGGCGCTTCGAATGACATCGTGCAAAGCACGCGGCGACGATGGCGTGATCACAACGGCTTCGATTGGTTGCCGGGCTGGACAAGTCGCGATGAGGCCAAGTACGTCATAGATAGATTCGACGGGCTCTGCAGTGAGTGACGTGGTTCCCTGGAGCGGACCGCCGGGCCCAATCGTCAGCAGTCGACGTCGTCGTTGTCGTGGAATAGTGCCACTCATGGTCCTGACCCATCTGATGGATCATGGTGTTCAAGGGGCGGCAAGAGTGTTGAGAGTTCTTCGTCGGTGACCTCGGGGTGAATCGGCGGTTGCACGATGACCGGTGGGTCATTCTTGTCGAGCCCTTTGGGCGTGTGGACGTGCTGCAGAGTTGTGCCATCAAACTGAAGTACCGGGACATCGGGCACATGCCGCTGCATCGCCTCAAGAAGTTGCACCTCATCGTTGGTTGGCGTGGCGACGAGAATGAGCGCGGCGGGTTGTTCGGACTCAGATGATGCTCCGCGTCTCTGGGACGCCTCTCGTCGAAGCAGACATAACTCAGCCATTGCCATGCGGGGGTCATGTTCAACCCGGGGCGTGAGGTGTTCCGCACGAAGGGCTAGGTGCAGCGCGTCATCGGGCGGTTTGGAAGCCGGTGCCAGCACGACGCATGGCTGCAGGATGCGTGGAGGCTCTGGCGTCTCGTCGCCTCGCACGAGGCGCGGCGATGGCCGATCCCCGGGGGGGGAAGGCGCAGACGTACCATTCTTCTTGGACGGGGACATACGCACAGGGCCTCCAAAGAGCCTCGTTCCCAGTGTATATCGAGGATTGGCCGGGGCGAGCATTTTTGGGTGCAAGTGTTTGTGACGGCAGGATTTGTGGATTTATGGCCCCTGGCTGCCGATCAGGCCGATCGCGAGGCGGGCGAGATCTCCTGCTGAGTCGCGGCCACTGCGAGCGGCAGCGGCCGTTTGCATGGCTTCAAGTGGACTCTCGGCGGCAAGAAGTGCTCCAGCGACGTCCAGAAGAGCATGTGCCGTGCGGGCGGTGTCGGTGGTGTCAGTGACAATGACGGCAGCCCCAGCCTCGACTGCCGGGGCTGCATTGTGCTGTTGATGGTTGTCGCGATGATGGGGATAGGGCAGATAGATGGCTGGAAGTCCGGCGTATTCGATCTCGGCCACCGAGCATGCGCCTGATCGACTGATGACCAGATCACCACTTCCCCAGACGACACCCATGTCGTGGCGAAAGCCGAGCACGGTTGCCTCAATGGCTGAACGGTGCCAAGCCGATCGCGCCTCGTCTGCTGCGGCGGGACCGGCAAGATGCAGGATCTGCCATCGGTCGAGGGCTGCACTGTGCTGCTCCGCGATATAGGGCATGAGCGCGTTGATGGTGCCCGCTCCTTGGGAGGCGCCCGTGATGAGCAGGGTGGGGCGATCGGGGTCAAGCCCGAGCTGGCGTCGACACGCAGCGGGCGTGCCAGGTGGCATGGCGGCGTGGCGGATTGGCATGCCGGTGATCTGGGTTGCAAATGGCTTCACCGTTGTGACGGCTGACACGACTGTGCTCGCCGATGGGCGTATCCACATATTGGCTCGTCCCGGGACGCGGTCGAGGTTGACCATCAGGCTGGGCGTCTTGGTTCGGCGGCACGCTGAAGCAACCGGGGCTGCCACAAAGCCGCCGAGGAGCACGGTGACATCCACCTCGCGGGCTTGGATGAGTTCGGCTGCCATTCTGCGGCTCTTGGAGAATGACCGGGCAAAGCCAAGCATCCGAGCCGGTTTGAGTGAAGGCGGCCGTGCCGGAAGCGGGTATCCAATTCGCTCAGCTTGTTCGAGCATTGCCGCATCGATGGGTCGATCCGAGCAGGCAAAGAGGCAGGTGGCTTCAGGATCGATCGATTGAACCGCCTCGGCAATGGCGAGTGCTGGGCTGATATGCCCCCCTGAACCGCCGCCAGCAAAGAGGACTGTCGGTCCAGTCATGACACCACTTCAGGCATCGCTGCGGGGGCAAGGCCGCGTGTAGCCGCGGTGGGTTGGCCCTGGTCAAGCCGAGCGAGTACGCCAAGCATGAAAGCTGTGAGAAGCCATCCAGTCCCACCCGATGAGATCAGTGGCAGGGCGATGCCTTTGGTGGGGGCGAGCCCGGTCACAACGAGCAGGTTCATGACCCCCTGAATGGACACGGTGGTGATGATGCCAAGAGCGAGCAATTGCCGTTGCGGATGCAGCTGACTCGACAGTATGCGCCAGCCCGTCCACAAGAGGGCTAGGAAGAGCCCCACAATGAGGCAGGCACCGAGCAGACCGAATTCCTCGGTAATGATGGAGAAGATGAAGTCGGTGGTGTCTTCCGGTAGGTATCCGAACTTCTGAATCCCGTTGCCCAGGCCGCGACCACCTACCCCGCCACCGTTGATGGCGGTCATTGATTGGATGACGTGGTAGCCGCTGCCTTGAGCATTCGCCCATGGATCGAGGAATGTTTGCAGCCGTTGTAGTCGGTATGGCTCCATGGCAATGGCGCCAGCTACGGCTGCCGCTGCAGGGACGGCGACTACGCACATGTGCTTCACCCGAGCCCCAGATGCGATGAGCATGAGTCCAGCCACGGTTGCAATGAGCAGCGCAGTTCCGAGGTCTTCAACGATGGTGAGCATGCAGACCACTCCCACCACGAAGGCGGCTGGCATGAGCCCGGATTTGAATTGACCCATTCTGGTGGCACTTCGACCGCAGTACCAGGCGATGAAGAGCACCAAGGCCCATTTGGCCAATTCGCTTGGTTGGAATCCGAGGGGGCCGATGTCCAGCCAGCGGCGGGCTCCGTTGACTTCTTTGCCAAGACCTGGAATGAGTACGACGATCAAGAGCGTGGCCGCGACGACAATCGCAGTGATCGCGATTGCTGAGGATGTGATCCACCGCGAGGGTATGCACCGGCCAAGCAGCAGGGCTGCCACAGCTGCCACAGCGAGCATGGCGGTTCGTCCGGTGAGCAGTTCTGTGAAGCTGCTCGCATTGGTCACTGTCATGCCAGCAGACTGCACCGCGATCGCGCCCAACGCAAGCAGGGCAGTCGCAACGATGAGCACAAGATCTCGAGGGGGCATCTGGCAAGTCATATCGGCCCTAATGGTGCTGTATCGCCAAAAGGTGTGGGGTGAGTTTGGATTACTATGCCTTGCCTCATGGCTACGCCCACCATCAACGATACGCACACTGGTCCACTGGTCTATCTCGAGACCTTTGGATGTCAGATGAATGAACTCGACAGTGAACTGGTAACCGGTCACTTGCACGCACTGGGCTATCGATTCACGCCGGATCGAGATACCGCGGATGTGGTGC
>JABJQE010000004.1 GCA_018663565.1 Phycisphaerae bacterium | reverse complement strand
TGGCGGGTTCTGCGGGGTTCACATCAATGGGCTCAGATCAGCTCGCGAGCGAGACCTTGAGGTCTTTCAGGCGACGCGACAAGCGGCTCTTGCGGCGGGCAGCATGATTCTTGTGAATCGTGCTCGTAGTCGAGACGCGGTCCAATTCTTTCTGGACGGCACGGAATGCCGTTTCGGCTGCGTCGACGTTGCGATCTGTGATCGCATCGAGGAAGTCCTTGGTTCGATCCTTGATGGTTCGCTTTCGCCAGCGGTTGCGGGCGCGACGATGATCGTCTTGACGGATCTGCTTCTTGCGGGCGGGGGTATTCGGCACCGAATCGTCTCCAGACAAATGGCCGAGTCTCTGAAAGTGGGACTCGGACCGGAATTGGGGGAGTATCTCAGGACCGGCGGGGGAAGTCAACCTCTTGGATGGATTGGCGTTGCCAGCAGAGGCTGAGGGGCTGTTTTTCAGCCTCGAGAAGACGCTCCACGCCATGGCATCGCCTCTCGTGCTGCGGTAGGATGCCCCGCCTCATGCGGGTGTAGCTCAATTGGATAGAGCATCGGTCTACGAAACCGAAGGTTGCAGGTTCGAATCCTGCCACCCGCGTACGAGGTGGGTATATGGTCCCGTGAGATACCCCCGTTGGGACGGGAGCCTTCAACCCTATTTGTGAGCCGCCAGATATGACCACTTGGACCCACTTCGCTCTTCTGTCAGTGCTTGTTCTTGCAGGCTGCCAACGCAACCAAGTTGATGACTTCGCGGTCGCGATCGGCCGTCGGCACGATATTTCCTTGCCATATACAGCCGGGACTGGGTACGCCTGGTCGGTCGACGCCGCGAATAGCGTGGGCCTTGACCATGTCGAGGTCGCCAAGTCAGGCGACGCCCCCAAGGACGCCGGTTTACCCGGGGGCCCTGGATTATCAGAATGGTCCATTGAGGGGCGTTCCGCCGGCACTGCTGAGATTCAGTTTGTCTATAGACGTTCTTGGGAGAAGGACACACCGCCAGCCAAGGTGCGGCGGGTACATGTAGAGATCAAGTCATCCGAGTAGCTGGCCTCGAGAGCTGTATACTGCGGGACTTACGGCCTTATGACGGTACTTCCTATGACCAATTCTGAATCAAGCACTGCGGCTCGTGTTGAAGACGTTCCGCTGCCCGGCGCAGCAGAACTCCGGCGGTGGCTTCGCGACATGATGCAGATCCGCGAATTCGAGGTTCGCTCCATGCAGGCGTATCAAAACCGGCTCGCAGGCGGGTTCTTGCACGTCTACAACGGACAGGAGGGCGTCGCAGTCGGATGTATCGCGACGCTCCGCCCTGACGATCCAATCATTACGGCCTATCGAGATCACGGCCACGCCCTCGCACGAGGCATGGACCCGGCCATTGGTATGGCTGAACTATTCGGGCGAATTGGCGGCTGCGCCAAGGGCAAGGGCGGCTCCATGCACTTTTTTGATGCCGAACACCACATGTACGGTGGCCACGGCATTGTTGGTGCTCAGGTGCCGCTCGGTGCTGGCCTCGCCTTTGCCACCAAGTACCGCGATGAAGTGCTCGATGGCGGCAAGAGCAGCCATGTGACGTTGTGCTTTATGGGCGATGGGGCGACGAATCAGGGAGCCGTCCATGAGGCGATGAATCTAGCCACGGTGCTGAGCCTTCCGGTCATCTTCATTGTCGAGAATAATTTCTACGCCATGGGCACCGCCATTGAGCGATGTACAGCCGCTGGAGCTCATCTGGTTGAACGAGCTCGCGGGTATGACATGGATTCTGCCACGATTCAGGGCATGGATGTGCTTGATGTGTATCGAGGTATGAAGCCGCTTGTTGACCGGTGCCGAGAAACCTCTACACCATGCTTTGTGGATATGCATTGCTATCGGTTCAAGGGTCACTCGATGTCCGATCCAAGGAAGTATCGAACCCATTCTGAAGAGGAGAAGTGGGAAACGAAGGATCCCATCGAACTGCTCGCTGCGCATCTGGTTGACCAAGACATGATGACGGGCGAAGAGTTCAAGGAACTCGGTAAGGAAATCCGGGCCGAGATCCGCGAGGCCGTCAAGTGGGCCCAGGCCTCTCCGGAGACCCCGATGAATGAGTTGTATCACGATGTCTATGCCGATTCGTGGGGCCCATACACCGGGACATCGGTACCGGAGTTTCTGAAGCGTCGTAGTTCTGATCGAGGGCAAGACAATGCGTGAAATCGCCTTCCGTGATGCCTTGCGAGAAGCCATGGCCGATGAGATGCGTCGCGATGAGCGGGTGTTTCTGATTGGCGAAGAGGTGGCTCAGTACGAAGGGGCTTATAAGGTCAGCAAGGGAATGTTGGAAGAGTTTGGTCCGCGACGCGTGATCGACTCACCCATCTCTGAGAGTGGCTTTGCAGGCATGAGCATCGGCGCCGCGATGATGGGCCTTCGCCCAATTGTCGAGTTCATGTCGTGGTCATTCAGCCTCGTGGCCGCAGACCCTATTCTGAATAATGCCGCGAAGATGCTCTATATGAGCGGTGGCCAATTTGGTTGTCCGATCGTCTTTCGTGGAAACGACGGAGCAGGCGGGCAACTCGGGTCCACCCATTCGTGGTGTGTCGAATCCTTGTACGCCAACGTGCCAGGTCTGAAGATTATTATCCCGTCGACGCCCTATACAGC
>JABJQE010000026.1 GCA_018663565.1 Phycisphaerae bacterium | reverse complement strand
GTGCAGGCGAATACTGCCTATTACGAGGGTGACGCCCCGGTTATGTCCGATCGTGATTTTGATGCACGTCTTTACGAACTGCATCAACTTGAACTGGCCTATCCCGAAGCCTGGTCTGCTGATTCGCCGACCCGCGTTGTTGGTCGCGGCGAGATCGATGCCTTCCAGACGCTTGAACACGTCGTTCCGATGCAATCCATCGACAACACCTACACGATTGAGGAGGTGCGATCGTGGTACGAACGGGTTTCAGTTGATGAGCAGAGTCCGCTGTGCACCTGCGACCCGAAGATTGATGGAGTCGCTGTTTCACTTCGCTATGAGGCGGGGCGTTTGGTTCGGGCACTGACCCGAGGCGATGGAATGCGAGGAGACGACATTACCGCCCAGGTCAAGCGTATTCAGGATGTGCCAGTCTTACTCGCGAGCTCTCCACCAGCCATTCTTGAAGTCCGTGGCGAACTGTTCATGCCCAACTCAATCTTTGAGCAGGTCAATGCTGAGCGGGAAGCCTCGGGAGAGCCGCTCTATGCCAACTCAAGAAATCTTACCGCTGGCACACTGAAGTCGCTCAAGACAGGTGTTGTGGCCAAGCGAAAATTGTCCTTCCTCGCCCACGGACGCGGTGAAGTGGATGGGCTTGTGGCTCAGGGGTACGCGGCGTTTCAGGAAGCACTTGGGGCACTTGGAATTCCAGTCAGTTCTTTGCGTCGCTCGACGCGAGAGATTGATGAACTCGTTGACTGGATTGAGGAGTTTGCGGGCGAGCGTGACAACCTCGGGTTTGGTGTGGATGGCATGGTGGTCCGCGTTGATTCATTCGCTGCCCAGGAGAGGCTTGGGGCGACAAGTAAGGCGCCCCGGTGGTGCATCGCCTTCAAGTATCCCGCAGAGCAAGGCCGCACGGTGCTGGAGCGAGTCGATTGGCAAGTCGGCCGCAATGGAACGCTTACGCCGCGGGCAACGATGACACCCATTGAACTGGCCGGCACAACGGTCAGTCATGCCACGCTACATAACATCGAAGAGATTGGCCGCAAAGACATTCGTGTTGGTGACGATGTGTGGGTCGAGAAGGCTGGCGAGATTATTCCGCAGGTTGTGTCAGTGGTGCTCAGCGCACGAACAGGTCGTGAGCAGGTCATTGAACCACCGTCGACGTGCCCGGCCTGTGATGGGCCGGTTGGTGCTGAAGGCCCGAAGTTGTACTGTCTCAATCCCGAGTGTCCGGCGCAGCTGCGTGAACGGATTACGTGGTTTGCTGGCCGTGGTCAAATGAATATCGATGGACTTGGCGAGAAAGTCGTCGACCAACTTGTGGACGCGGGGTTGATCGCGCATATTGCCGATCTGTACGCCATCACGATAGATGACCTCATCCCACTCGAGCGATTTGCGCAGCAGTCCGCCGAGAAACTTGTGGAGGCCATTGCCGCAAGCCGGCAGCAGGGCCTAGCCCGTGTGCTTGCCGCTATTGGTATTCGGCAGGTGGGGAGGTCTGCTTCGCGGACGCTTGCGACGCACTTTGAGGATGTTGCTGCGTTGCAGGCTGCGAGCATTGAAACGCTATCGGCATTGCCAGACTTTGGCGAGATCACGGCGGGGCTGCTGCATGAGTTTCTTCATGCCGTAGCCGGGCAGGAGGTCTTTGCTCGTCTTGAGGCCGCTGGGGTCGACTTGACAAGCCGGTTGTATCAGTCTGGCTCTGGCGAAGATTCACCGTGGATGGGCCGCAAGGTGGTATTGACCGGTTCGCTCGAGAGCTTTAATCGCAGGGCATTGACCGAGCAACTTGAAGGGCTTGGCGCCACGGTGAGCGGCACAGTCAGTGCCAAGACTGATCTGGTCATCGCTGGCGAGAAGGCGGGATCTAAACTTGCTAAAGCTCGTGACTTGGGTCTTGAAGTGTGGAATGAACAGCAACTCATCGAGGCCTTGGCCGCAGTTTGAACGCTCAGCAAGTTTGCTCGTTACTCTGCGCATCTCATGGGACAAGTAGCACTTGGTCTTCGAAGTTTGGGTGTTCGCATTGTGGTGTTCATCATCATGGCGGCGTTGCTGGCCTGGGCGCTTGGCGGCACACTCTGGCCCTGGCCCGTCTCGGCTATTCAGCGTCCTGTCATTAATGCTGGCGGCACGCAGTGGGGCTGGCTGGTGACTGTGGATCCATCCTCACTTGAAGTGTTCTACGACCTTGCCAAGCGTGATGATGATGGATGGGAAGTGATTGAGGGCCTGGGTCCATTCCCCGCAGTGCTGCCGCTGGTTTCCGGAACAGGTAATGAGCCCGAAGGCGTTTTGTTTCACGTGTCGGTTCGCGGGCCGAGCGATCAGCCCCGCGTGCTGGCGATTGGGATCAACGGTATTGTCGAGTCAGCCGAGTCGGTGCCCGCTGCCAAGTGATCGCTCTCGCTGCCGATCACGACAACGCCTCCAAGTACTAATCCAACCAAGACTGCTGTGAGGCCTATTCGATACCAACCGAAGGCTTTCAGTCCGTGTGTGTTGAGATAAGACAGCAACCACGTCACTGTGAAATAGGTTGCGATGGCTGCCACACCAAGGCCAATGAGTACAGGCGTCCAGCCGAGCACGCTAAACATGTCTGGTTGATCGGACATTGTGTTCTTGAGCAGCTTCCATACCGTGGCGCCACCTATTGTTGGCAGGGCAAGCAGGAATGAAAAACGAGCAGCCGCAGCTGGTCTCATGCCGACGAGCATGCCGCCAAGCAGGGTCATCATGAGCCGGCTGGTGCCAGGCCACATGGCGACGCACTGGAGCAGGCCAATCTGCAGGGCCGCGATTGCGGTGAGTTCACTGCCCTTGAGCGATGCCTTCTGCTTGCCGCGAAGTCGGCGATCGCTCGCGACCATGACGAGCCCGCCGAGGCCAAGTGCAAGCAGGACGGGCTCGGGGTGCATCAGCCTCGCTTCAATCCAATCATCGAGCAGTGGGCCAAGTATCGCGGCGGGCAGAAATGCAATGATGATGTTTCTCGCCAGCCGAAGGCCTTCGAGGTTGCGACCGAGCAGCCCCAGGATCATCTGGCAGACCGACTTTCTGAAGAGCCAGAGAACTGCGAGAATCGCTCCGCCTTGAATCACGATGAGCAGCGTGTCCATTGCCGTCTTGACTGTGTCGGGCGAATCTAAGCCGAGCAGCGAAGCCGTCACGACCAAATGCCCTGTTGAACTCACTGGCAATGCTTCGGTAATGCCCTCGACGAGGCCAAGCACAATGGCATCGATGATTCCAAGTGGATTGTTCACAGGGGTGGGGGCTCCGAATCAGGGGGCGTATGATGGCATCGGCTCATGCAGACCTCACACGCCACCTTCGATGACGACGATCTTTCGACTGTTGTGTTGATTGGCGCAAGAGGCTCCGGAAAGAGTACGGTGGGACGTTTGCTCGCGGAGGCCTTGGGGTTGGAGTTCATTGATCTTGATGATCGAGCCTTGGCCTTATGCGACGAGCCAAGCGTGCGGGCAGTCTTCGAGCGACGCGGTGAGTTGGCATGGCGGGTTGCTGAGGCTGCGGCACTCACCGAGGCATTCAAGTCCAAGCGGGTGGTTATCGCCACGGGCGGCGGCGCTGCGTGTATTGATCCGCCGCAGCGTGTGCTACGAGACGCTGCAGCTGCAGGAATGCTTGCGATCGTCTGGCTGCGGTGTGATGGGCAAACGATGCAGGATCGACTTGCGAAAGATGTTGGTGATCGCCCCTCATTGACGCGCGGCGATCCAGTAGACGAGGCTATCGAGATCGCGGTATCTCGAGCGTCTGCCTATGAAGCGGTTGCGACGCACACTGTTGACGCGGCCGTGTTGCCCGAGCAGGTTGTTGAGCGCATTCAAGCAAGCCTTTTCCGCTCTTCCTCGTAGGGCTGGTATGTGCTGGCATCGGCGCAGCCAACAACATCGCAGCCATCTGCGACACGACACATTGTTAGGAATGATCCCCCCACAGAATCAGCAGCGTGCGGATCACATGTCCGGCGTGAGTTGGCGTCCCATGGACCGCTTTCGATTGATCATCTTGCGGCCTAGTCTGGTCTTCATTCGGGCACGGAATCCGAACATGCGGGCCCGCTTAATTTTGCTTACGCGGCGGGGATAGTGCATTGCCATGATCAGAATCCTTGCTCGTCTTGGCCAAGCCCCAAAATTGAGGCGGGCATCTGAAGTCCACTCCATCCTGGCATCCGCGAACGCCGTGTCCGCTCGGATCTAGGGTGGAATCGAGAAGTCTAGCAGATCAAATTGGAACTTCCAAGCCCGTTGATCAGGTGGTACAGTGAAGATGTCGCGAGCGGGCGGGACGGCCTCCGGAGTGGGCCACCCCGTCCTCGCGTGATGATGAAGGCGAAAAAGACGGTTTTTTGCCCAGCGGGCGTCCAGATGGCCTTATTGGGGTTTCCAGGACGCGGTCACGCCCAGTTATCTGGGCCTTTGAGGAGCCATCGAACCGATGGATGAGGCGATACTGCAGCGGGCAGAAGATCTGCTTGAATATGACTTTGAAGATCGTGAGGTGCTCAATCGAGCTCTGACGCACTCGTCAATCGCTGAGTCCCGCAAGGAGAGCAACGAGCGATTGGAGTTTCTTGGTGACTCGGTTCTGGGGCTTGTGGTGTGCGAACACCTGCATCGGAAGTACCCAGAACTTCTCGAAGGCGACATGACCAAGGTCAAGTCAGCCGTTGTAAGCCGGCGTGTGTGCGCCGAAGAAGCTCGCCGAATTGGGCTTGACACATTGCTTGTTCTGGGAAAGGGCATGGCGGCCGCCCGCGAGTTGCCCTCGTCTGTGGCGGCAGCTGTGTGGGAGTCAGTTATCGGCGCGTTGTATGTCGATGGGGGTATGGAGGTCGCCGAAGACTTCATTCTCTCTGCGCTCGAGTCTCGTATTGAAGAGGCGGTGCACTCTGGGCACCATCACAACTTCAAGAGCGTGCTTCAACAGATCGCGCAGCGCATGTTTGCAGAAATGCCTTCCTACGCCGTGCTCGATGAGAAGGGCCCCGATCATGCGAAGTGCTTTGAGGTTGGAGTCACTATTGGAGGCCGCACCTTTGGTGCTCGCTGGGGACCCAACAAGAAGAAGGCTGAGCAAGATGCAGCGCTCGCAGCGCTTGAGGAACTCGACGTCGCCTCTGTCAACGACAGCGGCGAGGTCGAGGTCGACTTCTAAGCATTCATTCGACCACGACACGTCCGACGTTGTTCTTCGTAACTCCGATTGCGACCACAGTGTGGCCACTGCCATTCTGGAACGCGGCTGCGCCGCCAGGGCCGTTCGCCGTAATGCCCGCTAGAACCACGGGCGTGCCGTCGGCATTCATCAGGTTTAGTGCGCCCCCGCGAGCTGTGGCAGCAATCGCAGCTGTTGTACGCCCGTCTGGTGTCATCAGCGCAAACTCCGGTGTTCCGTCAGCGGCCGCATCGGCAACAGCCGTGCCGCGTGGTCCGTGGACGGAGAGCCGGCCTCGATTTGGTCCGGCTCCATGTAGAAGCGCGACAGGTTTGCCTGTTTGATCGGACACGGCTAGAAGTCCCATGCCACTCTTGGTAGTGCTTAGTGTGGCCATGCGAGTGCCGGTCGCCCCAAGGACATCGACTGCGGCGGCCAATCCATCAACACCTCCGGTGAGGCGAACTTGTCCAGCTTCGCCGCTACCAAGGACCATCCGCCCCGCGCCGTGTGAGGCATAGAGCGAAACGGCCTTGTCGCTAGTCGTCATGATTGCAGTGTCTGGGTCGCTTGCCATCGTGATCGACTCTGTGTCGGCCCCAGCGAGGTTTACGGTTGCCGTCCCGCCCGCGAGGGTGAGGGCCGATGCAACTCCAGCCTGCATGGTGGCGGTTCCGTGTGGAGCAGAGAGCGTCAGCGAAGTCTCGCCATCGATTGCTTCGGCACGAAGAATGCGTTGCCCGCTTTGTTGGATATCGAGTCCACCCCTAGTCTGCAGGC
>JABJQE010000025.1 GCA_018663565.1 Phycisphaerae bacterium | reverse complement strand
GGGCCACCGCCCCAATCCAAGCAACCACCAACAGCACGCTAGCAGCACACCGGCTCCGGCAACTGGCAGCCCAACACTCCACAATACTGAGTCAATCATGCGACGCTATTGCCCCGGCTCGATGCCACCCTCGAGCGCCACAATGAGTTTGACGTCATTGCTCAGCGCGGCATTGTCAATACCCCAGTCCATTCCAAAATCGGATCGATTGATTTGGAACACGGCCTCCCATCCAGCCTTGGCTAGCACAGGATTGCCTCGTACGCCCGTCACTTCAACTTCAGCGGTAACAGGCTTGGTCACGCCAAGCATGGTCATATCACCCGTGACTTTCCAGAACCCATCGCGTAGCCGCTCTGCGGAAGTGCTCTTGAACGTTACGGCGGGAAACTCTCGGGCATTGAAGAAATCCGGTCCTTTGAGGTGGCCATCAAGCCGATCGTTTCCGGTATCAACGCTTTCGGTCTTCACGCTAACGTCAAACACAGGTGCAGCCGAGTCATCACGCGGCCACGCGACTGTGCCAGACACCTTATTGAAACGACCCCAGAACCGCCCTGCCCCAGCATGGTGAATGCGAAAGAGGGTAGACGAGTGTACGGGGTCAAGTTCAAAGACCTCAATCTTCGCGCCTTCGCCTTCCTGTACCGACGCGGCGCCGAGTGAACATCCCGCAACGACAATTCCGACAACAACAGACTTCAACATATTACTTCCTTCCTACTTGACGCTTGTCATCCAAGCTGCAAGCAAATCAATTGTGGCTTGCAAGTCGCTCTTCTCAATAGACTCTGTAATTGTGTGGACATAGCGTGTGCCGCACACAATTGCGGCGCATCGAACGCCTCGACCAGACCGTTGAATAGCAGCCCCATCCTGACCACCTCGTGGCAAAATGCATCGCTGATAGGAAATCTTCTTGCGTTTCGCGAGTGAGCAAATTGATTCAGCGAGATCGCGATCAGCAATCATCGAACTATCCATAAACATGACACCGGCACCATCGCCACGCTTGGTCACTCGGTCCGCTTCTGGAACGCCAGGCGTGTCGGCGCACAGTGTGACATCAAGGCCAATTCCAAAATCGGCATCGACCGATTGGGCAGCCGAGATCGCCCCGCGCAAGCCCACTTCTTCCTGCGTCGTAAAGGCCACGACGATTTCGCATGCGTGCTGGCCAGTTTTTCCACGAGCCTTGTTGAGCTTCGTGACAGCCTCAATCGCAGCAAACACTGCAAATCGATTGTCAATCGCCTTTGACACAAAGGCTTCCGGCTGCTCTACAAATGGCTCGTGCATGACCACGTAGTCACCAACCTGCACGGTCTTCTTCGCCTTGGCTGCGGCCATGCCAAGATCAATATAGAACCCGAGTGGCTCGGGAATCTGCTTGCGATCTTCAGGCGATGCAATATGCACTGGCTTTCCCCCCGAGGTCATGATGCCAACATGATCGCCCTTGTCTGTGCAAACGAGCACTCGACGATGAAACAGATTCCGAGGATCAAAGCCCCCCGCTGGGTTTACCCAGGCGTAGCCGTTGTCATCGACGTGCCGCACATAGAAACCAATCTCGTCCATATGCGCACAGATCAATACGCGAGTAGGCTTCCGCTTGGTCCCGCCCGTGGCCTTACGTGTGCAGATGAGCGAACCCATCGCATCCTCTCGCACCTCGTCGAAAAGCCCGCGAATCGCTCCACGAACAACTTCACGCACACGTTCTTCACGGCCAGCAACACCGGGCGTTTCACACAATCGCTGAAAGAGTTTTGTATTCATAGGCGTGGCACTGTACCCGACTCGGCGGGTCGTCTGCCCGTTTTCCATCGCAGGAGCCGCAGCGCGTTGAGCACGACCACGACGGTTGATCCCTCATGGAGCACAACGGCCGGACCGAGGCCAGCGACGCCAAAGACCGCGAGTGGAGCCACAACGCATATCACGCCAAGGGCAATCAGCAGGTTGTGAATAATCATGCGCCGGCTCGCCTGTGAGAGCGCCACCGCATCTGTGAGCAGTTGCAAATCACTACCCATCAGTACAACATCTGCAGTTTCCATTGCGACATCAGTGCCAGCAGCGCCAATCGCAATTCCAACATCCGCTGCGGCCAGCGCAGGCGCGTCGTTCACGCCATCGCCCACCATGGCCACACAGCCATACTTCGCTCGAAGTTCCTCGACGATAGTGAGTTTGTCCTCAGGCATCAGATCGGCGCGTATGTCATCAATACCGACTCGCTCAGCCACCATGGCCGCGGCGCCGCCATGGTCACCCGTAATCATGGTGACCGAACGCGCACCAAGCGCACGAAGATCAGCAACGGCAGCAGAAGCCTCTGGCCGCGCCTGGTCAGCGAGCCCAATCACGCCAATTGAGGCGCCATCTCGAAACACCCAGACGACACTTGCGCCGCGGCTGGCCAACTGAACGGCCGCAGCCCTATCTCCAACAGCATCTGGAATCAGCGTTGATCGACCCACCGCAACTTCAACACCCGCAATCTCAGCAAGTGCTCCACGTCCTGCGATTTGCCGCACAGCACCGGTCTCTGGAAACTTCAATCCGCGGCGGCGAGCCTCTTGCACAATCGCATCGGCCAACGGGTGATTGACGCGTTCCTCAACGGCAGCCGCAAGGCGCAGAACCTCATCTGCATCAACATCACCAAAGGGCACAATGTCATCCACTTCTGGGCGGCCCAGTGTCAGTGTGCCGGTTTTATCAAGCGCGAAGGCCTTCATGCGACCCAGAGATTCGAGCGCCGCGCCGCCCTTCATGAGTACGCCAAGCCGCGCTGACCGACCAAGACCACAAAGCACCGCAGCTGGCGTACCAATTGCCACGGCGCACGGCGATGCCGCAACTAGAAAGGCCATGCCACGGTAGAAGGACTCGCCCCAGGTCTCCCAGCCAAGCCACCCTGGAAGCACAACCACGGTCGTCGTGAGTACGAAGACAATCGGCACGTAGATTCGCTCAACACGCTCTGTAAATCGCTCCGCCGGGGACTGGGCTGCCTGTGCTTCTTCCACCATGCGCATAATCCGGGCTAGCGTGCTTTCCCCAGCGCGACTGGTGACCTGCACAACAAGTTCGCCCTCGCCATTCACTGTTCCGGCGAACACATCATCGCCCATTCCCTTCTCGACCGGCACAGATTCGCCAGTGACTGGCGCTTGATCAATCGCCGAGTGACCGTGCACGACATCACCATCCACTGGAACGCGATCAAACGGATGCACCTCCACGTGGTCACCAATTTCCAACTCTTCGACTGCCACACGACGCGTTGATCCATCAGCCTCAATGCGATCTGCTGTGTCTGGCGCAAGGTCGGTCAATGCATCCACGGCCCGCTTCGCTCGTTCAAGGGCCAAGTGCTCGCCTGCAGACCCAAGCCCGAAGAGAAACAGCAAGAACGCCCCCTCCTCGTAATGCCCAAGCGCCGCTGCGCCAATCGCCGCGACAAACATCAACACATCGACATCAACTCGGAGTTTCTTCAGGACCTCAATCGCGTCCATAAAGGTAGCCGTGCTCGAGAGCACGGCGCTGAGCACCAGCAAGATGATCCGCGGAAGTTCTCCGCCACCTGCAAGATGCACGACGAAACCTGTGAGCAACAGCACACCTGAAACACTGACGAGTTGCAGTTCGCGATCCGCCATGATCGCTCGCCAGACAAAACTCACGCCATCAACACATCGGAGAAGCCCGGTTGACCCGCTCCGCGGCAATTCGTCGAGCCCCTGCCCGTACCGAACCTCGGTTGATTCAAGATCAAGCGTGTACCCCAAGCCTTCGAGTTGCTCAGCGACCGCATGGAGTGGACACATACCACGCGGAAATCGCATATGAATCCGGTCATCCTCAGGAGGCAATACCGCTTCAATATCAAGCTGCCGCAGCCGGCGCCGCAATCGACGTCGATCGCCGCCCCTCTGCAGTCCACGCACCGGAACAATGAGCATCACATGCGTCGTCGAGGCGTCCGGCACCAAACCATCTGCCTCGGCACGCCGTTCAATCCATTTGACGACACATGCCTCACATCGCGCCGCATCTGTTTCTTCGCCGCAAGGGTGCGCCACGCCTGGAGTCAAGACGGGCAGACGCTTATCTGGCGGTGGCCGGTCATCCTGCATTCAATTCAAATTCCCGAGAACAACCGGTAGGTGGTGGGATTGTCTGGCAGATACAAATGGAATCCCGCTTCGCAGAACACCGAGACGGCGTTTCCAAGAATGATAATTCCAAGAATCCATAGAACGATCAACGAGAATGATCGCTTGCCACTGGACTGTGGCCGCCAGCGGCTGCAGAGCAGCAAGCCTAGGGCACTGAAGACCAGCACGGTCAGGAACACCACAACAGCCCATGAATACAAGTGCATTCCCATCACAGCCGAGCCATAGCCTTTGTCATCTGGGAGAATATGCAGCAGGACCTGCCTGGTCGAAGCGATCAACCCGATGACTGCTCCAAGAATGCTCATCCCGTACCCCACCATCACGGCGCTGGACGACACGTCGCGCTGCTTGAGTCCATCTATGATAATGACCGCTGGCCCCATCAAGCAAAGCAGCATCGCCATACGCTGCACAACGCACAGCGGATACGGAAACTCCCATTCGGCAAACTGAATCCAGAATGCACTAAGCAATACTGCCGACACGGCCAAAATCTCAAAATGAGCAATGAAGTACAAGAAGCGTCGCATCAGATATGGCTCAAAATGAAAGGTTGAGTGGTTCGCTTATGTGGTGCGAGAGCAGAAGTGAGACGGCCACCACAAGCACAACAAAGCACACAACAGATGGCCATCGTCGCTTTGAACGCATCGCCAGAAGTGTGATGAACATCAGTAGAAATATCGCCGTGGCAATCACGCGAGCAGTGTACGGCCAATTCGCCGCGGCTGTCACGTCAATTGCAGCGGCAACGGTTCGCGGTTCGTCTGAGGTTCAAACCGCTTTCGAAACGCATCGGCGTCCAAGCAACACGACAACGCAAGCGACTCGACACCATCGCGGTCTTCAAAGTCATCCCTACGGATCCGAATCATGTATCGCCTCGCAATCGCGTACCTCGTGGAATTAATATCTACGAGCCGGACACGCATTCTTCCGGTATCTGAGTCCATGAGATCTTCAAACGGGATCGGTACAAATCGACCCTGCTGCATACTTACCATGGCTCCGCTTCCGCCCTGAATGAGATACCTTGCGCCGCAGTAGCCCAGATCTCTTGTGTACTCAAGATCAATCGGGATAGGCGGAGCAGAACGCAGTTCGTACCCAAGATTCTTCGAAACGACAGTCGTCTCATGACCAAGTGAAGCAAGACGCCGGGTCACTTCACCCTGCAACACACGACCAAGATCCAGCTCAGACAGCCGAATGTGCCCGTGCTCATCACGTTCCACAAGGCCAAGCGACTCAAGTTCACTGGGGTCGATCGCAAGACACACGCCTTCGGCCACGACTGCCACGCCATCAGGACGGCCAAGCGCGGCACGTTTCACGATGGATCCCACAAGAATGTCTGCCACCTCGTCAAGCGTCACGCTGTCCCCGTTGAACTCTTCGGGAATGATAGTCACAGTCGCCCCCGCCGCCTTTCCAATTCCCATGGCAAGATGGCCAGCCTTGCGTCCCATCGCCACGACGATGTACCAGCGAGATGTCGTCTTCGCATCAACCATCAAACTGTGCACAATGCCAACTCCAATGTGGCGGGCCGTTTCATATCCAAAGGTATTGATGTCGGGCGGTAGGTCGAGATCATTATCGATTGTCTTGGGGACATGCGCCACCCGAATATCACCACCTGTGGCCTCTGCGATGCTCCTCGCGCTAAATGCCGTGTCGTCGCCGCCAATCGTCAGCAACATCGACACGCCAAGCCTTCGCAGCGTTGACACGACAGATTTGACTGCATCTGGATCAGCGGTCGGATTCGCCCGCGATGTACGCAGAACAGAGCCACCTAGGAAGTGAATGCGGCTGACGCGATCAATCTCTAGCGGCTCGGCGCAGCTCGTATCGCCCGCCATAAGGCGTTCAAAGCCGTCAAAGATGCCAAGCACTTCGACCCCACGGAGCCGGGCACGAATGGTGGCGGCTGCAATCACACTGTTGATTCCCGGGGCTGGCCCCCCACCGACAAGAATAGCCATTCGTTCATTCATATCACGCAGCCTACCTGCTAGCCTTCCGTCCATGTCACTCACACTCACAACGTGCCTCTTCGTTTCCGCAGTTGCGGGCGATGGCTGGACGGATCTCTTCGATGGCGAGTCGCTCAATGGCTGGATCAATGTAAATGGAGCCGCATCCACGTGGCGAGCAGAAGATGGCATGATTCGCTGCACCGGCAAACCCACATGCCTGCTGCGAACCGAGCGCATGTATGAAGACTTTGTCTTGGAACTCGAATGGATGCACCACGAGAAGCAAGGCAACGCGGGCGTCTTTGTTTGGTCCGATGCATTGCCAGCGCCTGGCGTTCCGTTCAGCAAGGCCATTGAAGTGCAAGTAATGATTGGTGTTGAGACTGACAACTACACCAGCGAGGGTGATATTTTCTCAATCTGGGGCGCCACGATGACGCCTGACCGACCCCATCCCGGCGGCTGGGCGCGATGCCTTCCATCGGAAGCCCGCACCAAAGGTGCCGGCGAATGGAACCACTACACCATCACATGCAAGGATGGACACATCTCGCTGGCCGTCAACGGCAAGATTGTCAGCGGCGGTTATGACTGCAACCCCAGGAAGGGGTACATCTGCCTTGAGTCCGAAGGCACGCCGGTGGACTTTCGCAATCTTCGTATCAAGGAGCTTCCAGAAGAAACCTCGCCCTGGGCCATCGATGCAAACGACGCCGAAGGCTTCCGCCCCCTCTTCAATGGCCTCGACTTCACGGGATGGAAGAAACCAAAAGACCACGAAGACAACTGGACTGTGCAGGGCACGAACATTGCACACAATGGCAAGGGCGGCGACTTGTGGACCACTGAGTCATACGGCGACTTCGACATGATCGTCGACTGGAAGTGGACTGGCCAGTCGCAAGGCGAGATGGAGCGGCCAATCATCACCGCCAAGGGCACAACTGCCACCAATGAAGATGGCACTACTCAAATGGTGACCATCGAAGAGCGTGACAGCGGTATCTACTTGCGCGGAAGTTCGAAGAGCCAGGTCAATATTTGGTGCTGGCCCATCGGAAGCGGTGAAGTGTGGGGCTACCGCACAGATGAATCGCAATCTGCCCAAACCCGAGCCGCTGCAACGCCAAACGCCGCCGCTGATTCCCCTGTCGGCCAGTGGAATCGGTACTTCATCCGCATGCGGGGCGAGTATCTCACGGTCATCCTCAACGGCATCACCGTCGTCGATCGTGCTCACCTTCCGGGAGTCCCTGCAGAAGGCCCAATCGGACTTCAGAGCCACGGAAGCGGGATTTCATTCTCGAACATTCTGATCCGGCGTTAGCCGTCCGCAGTGATTCTCAGAAACCACCTGTTTTTCAAGGGCTTTCGACTTGCAATCCAAGCCCCTGCGCGCGACAACTAAAGAAGAGAGAAACATATCCAGCCTGGCTGTGGGCAAAAAGGAGTTTGCAATGACGCAAGCAACAGAGGGGACCGCGAGATATCGCATCCGGCACGATGGGCAGACCTC
>JABJQE010000024.1 GCA_018663565.1 Phycisphaerae bacterium | reverse complement strand
CTTCAAGCTGTGGAAGAAGTAGACACCGCCACTCGGTTCGCCATCGATGCCCTGAACGCCGATCCCAAGCGAGTCGCCATTGGGGGGATGTCAGCGGGCGGCATGGTGGCCTGCTCACGGTTGTGTCGGCCTCATCTGTTCGCGGCCGCCGCGCTCGAGTCGACTTCGGGAAACTGGAGCGAATTGCCCATGATGGATGTCGTCGACGCTCCAGCGGCGGAGCGTATCGCCGAGTCGGACCCAATGCACCACCTCAATCACTGGCGGCCCCTGCCACTTATCGCGATTCATGCGAGACTCGACACGTGGGTACCCTTTGCAGGTCAGTGGCGATTTCTTGATGCCCTCGAAGCACTCGGCCCACCGTCGCTCATAACCCGAGTAGCGTACGGGCGAACAGGTGCCCCGGGCGAGCATGCCGGATTTGGAACAATGTCAAGCGACGCAAAGGACCGACACGCTAACTTCCTCGCCCAACAACTCCTGCAGCAGACACCCTAATCGGAGCCCACTCGCATGACCGCCCCCACCGCAGAAACACCTAACGCCACTGGCTGGTTTGGTCGATTTGGTGGACGCTTCGTTCCCGAGACGCTCATCGCTGCGCTCGATGAACTTGACATCGCCTGGTCCGAGGCATCGAACGATCCCGAGTTCGTTGATCAACTACAACATCTCTTCAAGCACTATGTCGGCCGGGCCACTCCGCTTACCGACACGCCGCGGCTCACCGCAAATACAGGTGGCGCGGCGATCTGGCTCAAGCGAGAGGACCTTGCCCATACCGGCGCCCACAAGATCAACAACACAATGGGCCAAGTGCTCCTAGCCAAACGTATGGGAAAGAAACGCATCATCGCTGAGACTGGTGCCGGACAGCACGGGGTCGCTACGGCCACGGCGTGCGCCCGCTTTGGGCTTCGCTGTGAAGTCTACATGGGCTCAGAGGACGTTCGGCGGCAGGCGCTCAACGTCTTTCGCATGCGGCTGCTTGGAGCCACGGTGCATGAAGTTGATGATGGCAGCCGCACACTCAAGGATGCCACCAACGCAGCCATGCGAGACTGGATGGGTTCGGTCGAGTCAACACACTATGTGCTCGGATCGGTTGTAGGCCCCCACCCGTTTCCGCTCATCGTGCGGTCACTTCAATCCGTCATTGGGACCGAAGCACGCGCGCAGTGCCTCGAGCGAATTGGACGCCTGCCTGATCATGTGGTGGCCTGTGTTGGCGGAGGATCTAATGCTGCGGGCATCTTCTACCCATTCCTCGATGACCTTGATGTCTCACTCATTGGTGTTGAAGCGGGCGGATCTGGACCCGACGTCGGACAGCACGCTGCCAGCCTCTGCTGCGGCACGCCCGGCGTGCTCCACGGGGCACGAAGCTATGTGCTGCAGGACGACGATGGGCAAACCGCCGAGGTGCACTCATGCTCAGCCGGACTCGACTACCCAGGCGTCGGTCCAGAGCACTCATGGTGGAAAGAGATTGGCCGCGCTCAATACGTCAGTGTGACCGACAACGAAGCGCTTGATGCCTTTGAACTTTTGTGCCGCCTTGAGGGCATCCTGCCAGCACTTGAGTCATCCCACGCCGTTGCCGCCGGCATCCGCATAGCCAGCACGCTGGACTCTGACCAAATCGTGTTGATCAATCTCTCTGGCCGCGGCGACAAGGATGCGGTCGAAGCTCAGGGCCTCCTTGCTGCCCGGGAGCAAGACGCCTCGGATGATCGCTGAATATCAACCAGCACGGGGGAGTGATCAGATGGCGACCAGTCAGGCCGAGGATCGGTCTTCCAATTCCAACCATATGGCGGACGCGGAATGCCAAGCACACATGCTGTGCCAGCCACAACTCGACTGGCCAGATCAGGGGTTGCCAAGATGTAGTCGGTACGCCGGCCTGACTCGTGCGTCGCAACGTCCTGGTTCGGCATCACATCACAAAGTCCCGCGTTCTTATACACACGCACCGATTCTTCCGCTGCGTTGGCATTGAAGTCGCCAAGCACGATGAGTCCGCAGTGTGGGTGTAGCGATCTCCACGCCGAAATGGACGCGGCCGTGCAACACGCCTCAGCCTCACGTCGCCATGTATTCAGCTCACCTCCGCCTGCCTTGTGATGCACCACTACAAACGCTAGAAGCCCGTCGCCATAGTCAATGGTGACCCGAAGTGGAGGCCTCGGGTATGCCACTTCTCCCTCCTGATGACGAGGCTCTCCCCCGGCGCATGCCGCGTCATCACCGGAGAGCATGACAGGCGGATCGATCGAAACTGACCGAAATGGGAAGCGGCTCAGCACCGCGCACTCCACACCTCGGTGATATCCGCCGTCGATTGATGCGATGAACTGATAGCCCATTCCCACGAGAAAAGTGTCACGGAACCAAGTGAGACATGCGAGTGATTCCACTTCTTGAAGCGCGACGATGTCAGCATCGAGCAATCTCAACACTCTGGCGATTGATTCGCACCGCCCAGTCGGCGTCGCCAGCGGGGCATCATCCCACTGCCCCGAGAGCTCCGGGTCATCTGCATGGTCGTACAGATTCAACACATTCCAGGAGACGACGCGGAGCGTGTCAGGTTGGCGTGGCGGAGGAGCTGTGCGGGGCCGATAGTCCCCGCAGGCCCACGTCGATATGCACCACAACACGAGCGATAATCGGAATAGGAAAAATGACATAGGCGGAGCCTAGGCTCCGCCAATGTTTGTCTTCTGCAGAACTGCCCTTTTTCGTCACCGCCCGCCCGCGCGACTCCGAAGATCTTCAAGCGTGCCGCCCGCAACGCGTCGCGGATCACCGCTTGTATCAGAGGGGGTTTCCGCGAGCACCTGCGTCTGTAGCAGGATCAACGCAAGTTCGAGCTGCGGATCGAATCCATCATCGATCAAGCGATCGATATTGGGCGGACCGCTATCGGCCGGGTTGGGATCTGCGTTCTCATCAACTTTCGTCAATTCAGGGCGTTTGATCGCCGACACAGCTTGCTCAGCACGAATGCGAAGGCGCTCAGATGCATCCCAATCCTCTATCGACATTTTCACGACGAGGTCTGGTTGCACGCCCCAATCGGTCGAGCCAGGTCGTTTGTGCACCAGTCGGCCTGGCAAAACGCCGTCGGCCGAGGGCAAACGGTAATACTGATTGGTTACTTTGAGCCGAGCTTCAGGGCCGACAGGATGCACCGTTTGCACACTACCTTTGCCAAAGCTTCGCTCGCCGAGCACAACGGCTGCTTCGTGAGCCTGCAAACAACCGGCCACAATCTCGCTCGCACTCGCTGAACCGCGGTTCACGAGCACCACAGTTGGCACGCCGCCGAGATAACACTCGACAGATCGGGCGGGGAAACGGAATGTGAGACGTCCATTTCGATCTTCACCCGTGACCAGATCACCCTTGGGCACAAACAGGTTGCTCACGAAAGCAGCAAGATCAAGTAGACCACCGGGGTTATAGCGAAGATCCAACACCAAACCATTCAACACCTGGTCTCGGCGCATCGCGGCAACTGCGCGAAGCAAATCACCTTTGGTTTCCTGATCAAAGCCAGTCAATCGGATGTAGCCAATACTGTCTTCGTGGTCGATCATCCAATCCCAATCGGATCGGCCTGAGTCATCGACTCCATTCTTCCGCCAGCCCTTCACGGTAGGCATTCGAATGATGCCGCGGACAACGGGAATATCAATAAGACCATCGACACCTTCGCGGCGTATGCCAAGCAGTACGGTCGTGTCGGCCGGGCCGGTGATATTGCGAACTGCATCATGAACAGTCCAACCTGCAGTCGAGTGGCCATCAACAGTCGCGACGATATCGTCCGACTTTACGCCGGCAAAGAAAGCGGGCTTGCCCTCGAGCGGTG
>JABJQE010000240.1 GCA_018663565.1 Phycisphaerae bacterium | reverse complement strand
GTGTAGGCGTCGTCTTCTTGCTGCACATCCTCAACACGTCCGTCCTCATCAAATTTCAGAACTGACTCGGGAAGGCTCAGCACAATCATGCCATTCTTCTGACGGCGTTTGCGAATGACCCGGGCAAGCGTATTGGCGTGCTGCACCGCCGCGAGCACTTCCTTGCTTGGAACGGTCTCTGTTCGAGACTCCTTGCGGGCCCCCTTCTCGTCGCCATCGATATAGGCCTGCGCTTCGAGATACGTAAAGCGTTTATCTGAGTTAATAATTGTGGAACGGAACCGTGTTCCCTGCACACGGCCCTTTCGATCAAGCTGCACAAAGACGCTCTTCGCACACCGATCCACACCCTCTTGAAGCGAGCAGACGCCGTTGCTCAATACTTCCGGCAACATGGGCAGCACGAGCCTCGGTAGATAGGTGCTATTTCCTCTCGCTCGGGCTTCTTCGTCAAGTGGCGTTCCAGGCCGCACAAAATGAGAGACATCAGCAATGTGAATGCCAAGTTCCCACTCTTCAATCGTTTCATCCCACGTCAGCGAGATGGCATCGTCAAAGTCCTTCGCATCAGGCGGGTCGATCGTAAACGTCACGAGTGATCGAATGTCTTCGCGGCAGTCGCCTACTTCTTCGACGAGCCCCGCTGCTGCGCGTGCTTCATTCATGATCTCTGGCGAGAAATCCGTGCGAAGGCCATATGAGGCAACCACCGCAGCGGTCTCAACATCTGGCTCACCGGCTATACCAAGAACTTCGGTCACGACACCTTCGCCGTAATAATCGCCATTCGGTGGAACAAGTAAATCAAAAACGACCTTGTCGCCGACCTTGATGTTCTTGGCGCCGGGGTCACGGATGATGATTGGATCTCGCAGCAGGCGTCCATCTGGTTCAACCAGCCAGGTGCCCCGCTTGTGCTGCACGGTTCCCGCAAAGGTGGTCTGCCCTTGTTCGATCACAGCGATCACGCGTCCAGATGGCGACCCACGCTTCCACCCTTGGCGAGCAGCCACCTCACAACGAACGGTGTCGCCGCTGATGGCGCCACCGTTGGCCCCAATAGGAATAAACACATCACCCTCTCGATATGGATCTGACGGAATGACAAATCCAAATCCACGCCGCGTCGATCGATACACGCCAACAACTTCTGCGGCCATCTTTGGCAGTTGAACTCGCTCATTGTGCTCCTCGAGTCGCCCCGCTTCGACGAGCGCCTGCACGGATTCTCTCAAGATGTCTTTATCGTCACCATCAGCCCGCACTGCGCGTGCGAGATCATGAATGGAAGCCTCGCGGCCGTCTTCACGGGCAAGGTGGTCAAGAATCCGAGCGGTATAACGAAGTGGCATGGGGCGGAATCGTATCAGCGAACGCGGCGGCGAGGGGCTCTAAGCAGGAAGCATGGCACGCCCGGTATGGGCTGCACCTAAACAACTACTTCTTCTTGGTCTTCTTCTTAGACGCTTCTTGGGCTCGCCGCTTTGCCTTGTCAACTAGATTGCCGACGCCACGGCCTTCTCGAGCCTTGTGAGTTGGCGTAGAGGTTGAGCCTGAGAGTTTCTTCTCATTCTTTTCGGGCTCAGGCTTCTTCTCCAGTTTCGGTGAGGGATCAGACTCTGCTTTCGGGGAAGACTTGGGCTGGGTGTCTCCCTTGGAATCCTTCGGCTTCTTGGAATCAGCAGCTTTGGAATCAGCAGGCTTGGATTCAGTAGACTTTGTCTCAGTCAGCTTGGCCGATGCCTTGCGATCCTTTTCATCTTTGGCTTTCTCAGCTGCTTCGGCTTGTACTGATGCAGAACCACCCTTGATGATAAACCCTGCCCCGATACCAATGAGCCGCTCAAGTTGCAGCTTTCTACAAGAGGGGCACTTCTTCTTAACCGGCGCGGACATCTTCTGAACGAGTTCAAACTCGTGGTCGCAAGCCTTACATCGATAGTCATAGGTCGGCATCGACTCAGGGAGCGACCGCAACCTTCGCAGCGCGAAGTACGTGATGCTCTGTTGCAAATCCGCGCTGCATCATCATGGTGATGTGCCCGCTCTCAATACCGTCAGCTGTTTGCTGCAGCATTGCCTCATGCCGCTGCGGGTCAAATTCATCGCCAACCGCTGGGTCAATCATCTCAACACCAAGATCGCCAAGTACTTTGGTGAATTCTGCGCTTGCAAGTCTGACGCCATCCGCAAACTGCTCAGCGCTCATGCCATCGAGATCCTGAGAAAGAGCCATATCAAGTTGATCAGCCACGGTCAGCAGTGATCGCAACGCACCGGCAACTGCAGCGCGGCTTACACGCACTTCATTCTCGCTTGCGCGACGTTGGTTGTTTGAGAGTTCGGCGAGAGAGCGAAGCCGATCATCTTTGGCCTCTTCAAGGGCTGAGGCGAACCACTCCAGGACAGCACGCTGGTCGCCCTCGGCTTCGTCCATCACCTGTCCAATCAGCGCATCATCAACCAACGTCTCAACGACCTCTTCGACTGGATCGGCATCTTCGTTGGCATCTTCAATTGGAAGTTCTTCAGTGTTCATCATGAATACCTCGATCTTGGGTCAGTGCCCACGCACCGCGTCCTTGATACGTGTCCAGAATCCAGGGGCATCTGCATCAACGGCGACATCCTCTGTCTCTGCATACTGTTTCAATAATTCCCGCTGCGTATCGCTGAGATGTCGTGGCACGACGAGATGAAGTACTGCCACAAGGTCGCCAGACCGACTACTTCGAAGATTCGGCATGCCCCGATTGGGGATCCGAAACAACTCGCCGTTCTGTGTGCCGGCCGGCACATGAAGCGTGTGTGGTTCGGGTGTATCGAGCGTGGCAACTTCAATTTCGGCGCCCATGGCAACCTGCGTAAAGTTGACCGGAACAAGCACCATCAAATCATCGCCATCTCGTTCAAATTTCTCGTGTGGTTCAATACGAACGAGCACATGTAAGTCGCCACGTTGGCCATGGCCCGAAGGATCTACTTCAGGAGGTGGTGGCTCACCTTCTCCGGTCAAACGAACTGCTTGGCCAGAGTGAATACCTGCTGGAATCTTGGCAAAGAGCTTGCGCTCCACGCTGCTGCGACCACGGCCATCACAACTGTGACACGGATCAGAGACAACCGTGCCCTTTCCATGACACGAAGGGCAGGCCGTCACCATGCGGAACATGCCGCCAAGGCCGGCCTGCGCAACCTGACCATTACCACCGCAGGTTGAACATGTTTCTGGCGTGCTTCCCGGCGCAGCGCCATCGCCGTCGCAGTCGTCGCACACATCAAGCCGTGTAAATGTTATCTCCCGTTCGACACCGCTGTATGCTTCTTCCAGGGTCATGTCGAGCTGATACTCAAGGTCATAGCCACGCACACGACGCTGACGTCCACCTCGGCCGCCGCCCATTCCTTCAAAGATGTCGCTGAACATCGAGAAGATGTCGTCTGAGTTCATCGCATGACCAGGACGTTGTCGAAGTCCTTCGTGGCCATATTGGTCATACATGCGGCGACGCTCGGGATCACCAAGTATTTCGTAGGCCTCGGCGGCTTCCTTGAAGCTCGCCTCGGCTGCGGAATCACCTGGATTGCGATCTGGATGAAACTTCATGGCCATGCGGCGATACGCGCGCTTGACCTCATCGCCCGAGACGTCTCGGGCCACGCTGAGGACTTCGTAATAGCAACGCGTCGTAGACATGGAGTTTGATCCAACCCATTCCGGGTCCCTCACTCACGTTGCGAGGGAGGAACCCGGTAGGGAGAAAGGAGGATCGATTAGATCACGGCACCTTCAACCGGATCAACGTCGTCGTCGAGCGATGTCAGGGCCACATCAGTAGTCAACATGAGACCCGCCACGGAGGCGGCGTTTCGAAGTGCGGTGCACACCACTAGGGTGGGGTCAATAATGCCAGCCTTGACGAGATCTTCGTATTGGCCGGTGCCGGCGTTAAAGCCGAATCCACCCTTGCCATCCTTGACCTTCTCAACAACGACATCGCCATCGACGCCGGTGTTGCGAGCAATGCACACACAAGGTGCTTCCAGTGCGCGAGTGAGAATATCGAAGCCGTACTTCTCATCACCCTTGGCCTTGGAGCGACCCTTGATGACAGCTTCTTGAGCACGAAGATATGCCACGCCGCCACCAGGCACATAGCCTTCCTTTGCAGCAGAGCGCGTCGCATTGAGCGCGTCATCAACGCGGTCCTTGCGTTCCTTCATTTCAACCTCGGTCGAACCGCCGACAGAAATGACTGCGACGCCACCAGTCAACTTCGCAAGTCGCTCCTG
>JABJQE010000239.1 GCA_018663565.1 Phycisphaerae bacterium | reverse complement strand
CGGCGATGCTCAATGAGAAGGTTCTTTTTGACGAGTCCTTCGATTGGTGAATGGGTACTGATGCCCGCAGCAACGCGAAGAACGTCACGTTCGATTGGAAGGGATTCTGCTGGTAACGCTTTGATGGTCTGCAGCACTTGTTTTTGTGCAGGGCCGAGCCGAGGGAGTTCGTCTGGTTGGGGCGCGGGTTCAAGATATCTCTTTTGCACAACACCTACGCCACGTTTGACAGGCGCGGGCACCATCGAAGAAAGTGTTGGGCCAAGGGGGGCGAGGTAATAGCGAGCAATCCAACATCCAAGTTCGAGCAGATCAGCCGGCATGGGCGATGCCGTTCGCCGCGACTGAATGTGTTTGATCGTTGCCGGTTGTTGGTCAGGCTGGTCTTCGATGCTGACGACCCACCCTGCAGTGGGCGTATTCCCGCGGCCGAGCGGAACCGTGACCGGGTCACCCGGGGCGATGTCTTCAATCTCGGGCGGCACGGCATAGGACAGCCCGGAGCCAGCGACATCGATTGGTCGATCGACGGCAACGCGGGCCCATCCGGAGATTGGTTCGGGGAACAACTCTTGCACGGTGCGTATTGTCTACACTTCCGGGCATGACTGTCGCCGTTGAGCCAGCTCGGGTGATTCTTGAGGACGGGACTGTATTTACAGGCCAATCCTTCGGGGCTCAATGTGAGTCGAGTGGGGAGGTGGTGTTCTGCACCGCCATGACCGGCTATCAAGAGGCTTTGACTGATCCGAGCTACCGCGGGCAAATTCTGACCCTGACGGCTTCTCATATCGGAAACTACGGGGTGTGTGATCACGACACTGAGTCTGCGCGTCCGCAGGTCGCGGGGCTCATCGTTCGGGAAGCGGCCGCTGTCCGGTCAAATTGCAGGTCCGAAGAGGATCTGGGTGGGTGGCTCAGCCGGCACGGCATTCCAGCCCTCACCGGCATCGATACAAGAGCCCTTGTTCGGCGGCTCCGCGGGGGCGGCGCGATGCGAGGGATGATTGTGGTGGGGGAGAGTCGCTCAAATGCTGAGGTGCTTGAATCGCTCCAGGCCACTCCCGAGATGAGCGGGCAGGATCTTGCCTCAGCGGCTGGTCAAGCCAGTCCTGGGTCGTGGGATGAGTCAATTGATGAGTGGTGGCCTGCGGCTGGATCTACCCCAGACCAGCCATACCGAGTTGTGGCGATCGATTGTGGGGCGAAGCGGAACATCTATAGGCATTTAGTCGCTGCCGGATGCGTGGTTCAGACGGTACCAGTCGGTACGTCTGCCGCTGGTATTTTGGCCATGAATCCCGAAGGCATATTCATCTCAAACGGCCCTGGCGACCCCTCAGCGGTGGTTTCTGGCATTGAATGCCTGAAGGAACTGCACGGCGCCGTACCCATGTTCGGCATTTGCTTGGGTCATCAGCTGCTTGCCCTGTCACTCGGAGCGACAACTTGGAAGCTGCCATTTGGGCACAGAGGGGCCAATCAGCCCGTTCGGGACCTTGAGGCGGATCGGATCTTCATTACAAGCCAGAATCACGGGTTCTGCGTCGACCAAGCCTCGCTTGAGGCCGTTGGATGCCGCGTGACCCATGTTCATCTCAATGACGGCACCGTGGCCGGGTTCCGCCACGAGACAATGCCGATCCATGGGGTGCAGTTTCACCCAGAAGCGTCGCCCGGCCCCCATGAGGCCGCTGCCCTGTTCGGCGGATTTACAACAGCAATGTCGAGGCATCGATTGGGCGAAACGCTTGCAGGTGAGGCCTCATAGAACTACCGTACGCCATCTATACGCGCATTCGCCGGAACGGATTCGGCGGGGCGTGTTGATATCCTGTGATTGGCCTTTGAGAGAGGGTCTTTGTGGGCGGGATACTGGTTCCTGAGACCGAGAGTGGAGATCACTATGACTTGTCGCCTGACTGGGCGTATCCAGACGTGGACCTTGGCTGCAGCACTGACCCTTGGGTGCAGCGTCATGACATTTGCTGCTGATGAGGCTGCTGGCACACCAGCCGAAGCCGAGGCACCTGCACAAGTAGATCTTGCCACGCAGCACGCGGCCAAGGTGAATGCAGCCATTCTTGCGGCGCGTCGTCTTGAACGTGAAGGACTGTGGCGACAAGCTGCAGCGAAGTACTCTGAAGTACTGCAACTGATGCCGGGTAACGACGCAGCAAGTCGCGGTTACCAGCAGGCCATGGCGATGTTGGACGATCGCGACAGTTTGCACTCAACCAAATCGAGTGGTGTTGGATCGGTGCAACAGCGGTATCAGGAACAACGATCACGCGCGATCATCGAGTTTGATGATGGCGTCACAACTGCAAAGCAACTGCTCGCTCAAGAGCACTTCACTGCTGCCGATCGTGCAATCTTGACTGCTCAAATCAAGCTTCGTCAGCGGAAGCAATGGCTCTCGCAGGCCGAAATGACGGACATGAACAAGCAGGCCGAGTCGCTGATCAGTTTGATCGGTGAGTCCCGCGTCAATGCCCGCTTGCTTGCAGACCAAGCGGCCAAGGAAGAGGTACAGGCCTCTCGCACAGCGCAGGCTTCGAAGCAAGAAACCGAGAAGGCCAAGATCATCAATGGCAATCTTCGCCGCGTGCGTCAGCTTCAGGCTGAATTGAAGTACCGCGAAGCGCTACAAGTGATCGACGAGATCCTGTTTATCGACCCCCAAAATCCCGCCGCCTTGGCGCTCCGGGATGTGATTCGAACAACCGAGATTTACCGCAAGTACGCGGCGTATGAGGCTGAGCGTGCGTTCGGCGAAGCACAGTTGTCGCTCGATCAACGGCGTTTGCAGCAGATTCCCGTACGCAACTTGAGTGGTCCTGGCGACCGATCAATCAGTGGTGTGATGACGTGGCCTGAAGATTGGCCACAACTGAGTCACCGTCGTGGCACCGATGGCGGCTACATGATGCCACCCGCTGACAGGGCTGTCTTTCGCAAGTTGCAAGGCATAAAGTTGCCCTTCACGTTCCCTCCCACGACGACCTTCGAGTCGGCCTTGAATGTAATACAGGAGGCCATGGACGGACTGAAGATCTACACAGATTGGCGTTCATTGGAGTTGGACGGCATTGACCAGGACACCGAACTCGAACTTGAACTGAATGAGCAACCACTTGACGTTGTGTTGAGCCGCTTGCTTGATCAAGTTGGTGATGACGGTAATCACCCCATGTGGGATGTCCAAGATGGCATGCTCGTTGTGTCCACGAAGGCAGCGTTACAGAGACGTGTCATCCCAGTGGTTTATGACATTCGTGACCTCGTGATGCCAATTCCGGACTTCAATGATCCGCCAAACCTCAACCTTGGCGGCGGCGGCGGCGGCG
>JABJQE010000238.1 GCA_018663565.1 Phycisphaerae bacterium | reverse complement strand
CTGCGAAGTTGCCCGAGTAGCAATTCTCCAACGTCGCTGTCTGTGGACACTGCAAGATGAGAGCCACCGCATCGCCGCGTAGCATCCCGCACCTGGGTAACGCGGGCGTCAAGTCGAGTTCGGTAAGCAGCTAATAAGGCAGGCGTTACCGTCACCTCGCGTGTGCTTCCATCTTCCGCATCGACGAGCCGAAGATCGCCAACCATTCCTGACCGCCCTGGGTCCAATTCCTCAGGGCTGAGTACTTGAAGGCAGTGCACATCATCGCCACCGGTCGCGAGTGATCGCAGCGATGCCACTGGATCAGTTTCCCACAGAAAATCACTGAGCACGATGGCCACGCCTCGACCTCGGCGGGTTGGGGCGAGGGCTCGCAATCCTGTCTCACACACATCAGTCGATGCGGGGCCAATTTTTCGGTCAATGAGCCAACGACCAAGTTCAGCTGTTCGCCCGCGGCCTCGCAGATCTCGGAGTTGATTCACACCCCCACCATCGATCGTCGCCACACTTAGTCGGTGACGGCTCGCGAGCGCGATGCTGCCAAGCGCCATGGCCACGCGGCGAGCAAAGGTCCACTTGGACGGGCTGCCCCAGTCCATTGATGGCGTCGCATCAATCACAAGGAGTACGCTGAGGTCCTCCTCGTCGAGATACAACTTCAGGAACAGTGCATCAAGTCTGGCATAGACATTCCAATCGACGTATCGCAGATCGTCACCCGCAACATACGGACGATGGTCTGCGAAATCGATGCTCGAACCACGCCTGCGACTGCGACGCTCACCGTGCAGTTTTCCCGCAAGCACTTTACGCGAGGTGATCTCGAGCCCGTCCATTGCAGCAAGCAATGATGGACCAAGCAAGTCCTCAATCGATTGAGGTGGCGGCGTAGGATCGACTCCGAATTCAGCCATCAGCGAATCGCCTCTTCGGCAGGCGAGGCGACAGTCTCTAGTAGTCGATCAATAATCTCATCGACTTGCATGTCACGGCCACGACCGACAGCCGAGACGGTCATGCGATGCCGCATACAACTGTGCAAGACCCCACGGACATCACCACAAGACACCGCAACTCGCCCAGCACTGAGCGCTGCAACCTGGGCGCAGCGGCGAATGGAAATTGCGGCGCGAGGACTACACGGCGAGTCGAGCAAACCGGGCACGTCGCCACCTACCGATGCATCGCCTGTTCCGATGACCAAGGCGGCAATCCAATCATTCACATGGGGCGCGAGCACGATACGTTGGCTCAGTCGCGTGGAGGACTGCAAGAAGCCAGCGTCTATACGCTGTTGCGGGACATACACATCTAGATCAGTGGTCGCACCAATGATTCGCTCAAGCACTGCTGCTTCAGGTGGCGGCATGAGAATCTTCATGGTGAACCGATCAATCTGCGCCTCGGGCAATCGGTGCGTGCCTTCTTGTTCAATCGGGTTCTGCGTAGCAAGCACAATAAATGGGGCGGGAAGGTTATGGCTCGTCCCGGCAATGGTCACCCGCCGCTCTTGCATTGCTTCGAGCAATGATGACTGTGTTCGCGCAGAGGCGCGGTTAATCTCATCGGCCAGAACCAGCCCAGCGAAAATCGGACCGGGCCGAAAGACCGTGGCTCGTCGACCATTGGATGACTCGGCCATGACAGTCGTCCCGGTGATATCTGCTGGCAACAAGTCGGGCGTGAACTGCACCCGCCCCATGTCCATGCCAGTTACCGCAGCAATCGTGCGGACAAGCAGGGTCTTGCCCGTGCCTGGAACACCCTCGAGCAACGCGTGCCCATCTGCGATAAGACAACACAGCACCTGATCAACCACCGCGGTCTGCCCCATCACACTCTTGGCGATTTCAGATCGTATCGCGGCAATGCCAGTCTGCACTGCATGTACAGCATCGAGCACACGCTCCATTGTGGCCGGATTGGAATCGGGCGGAGGGCACAAACTCACTGCTCGTCCTCCTGATCGCGAAGCCGCTTGCGAACAGCGCGAAGATGTGAAAGTGTGCTCTGGGCATCATCGCTCTCATCAACCGGCTTGTCTACCTTGGCATCATTAGACTGAGATGGTGATGGCGGAGGAACCTGTTTCGGTTCTGACCGCGACGCACGCCTCGTTGCAGCCCTAGACTTAACTCGCTTCCATGCAACTGATGCCGACGACACACTGGTGTCAGCCAAGGCCGTTGCGCGGCGAGCGAGCACGTGACGACGCTGCGCATCAGGAACAATGCGGCGAACGGCAACGTCGATGAGCAATACGATCGCAGCGAGGATGGCCAGTGCCCCCCACACCGTTCGCTGGCCAGCAATAGGCTTGAGCCCAGTCCGTTCAAAGATTCGAACAAGAGTTGGGTCCTCATCCATCGAGAGCACACGGCCACCGCTTCGCTCGGCTACTTGGGCGAGCAGCGAATCGTTACTCCGCACCGCGCGGTCTTCGTCAGGCCAGTTTTGAATGACCGCATCTTGCACCCATCCCTGCACAGCTTCTCCAGACTCTGGATGTACGCCGCGATACCGAACGCCAACAACCCATCCACCTCCCGAGACTGGAGCATTTTCCCCAGCGTCAGCCATTGAGAATTGACCGCGATACCGACCTGGCCCCGACTGCTTCAGCGACAAAGGCTCGCTCACGCCGCCTGGCCCCATGACGACTGCCTGCGTCTGCAGGAAGTTCAAGAAACCGGCGTCTTCATCAAGCGCCTCAACATCAACGACGACTTCGCCATCCTCTCCCTCTCGAAGCGTCATGCTGAGCAGTCCATCATCGGCTGGTCGCATCAACCATGAAATCGTGTGTTCCCACAGCGAGACTTCGCCCTCCCAGCCGGCCCACAATCCTGTCCATCGGTTGCCAAGATCACTGGTGAATGCCGCAACGCGGCCAAGACCTTGATGCGACCACGCAAAGAGCGGGTCATCGGCCTGCTCCGTCGGGACCACCATGGACACTCGCGCCAATCCACCACGCGGCTCGGTCAGTACATACCCTCGGATCGACGGCAATGCTCCAATCGAGTCCATTGCAATTGCAGGCAGCGGACCGCCACCGGGTCCAGACCACACCGCCTCGAAGGCGCCTTCCTGAATGAGTGATCGCGACACAACCTGAGCTTCCTGAATAAAAATACCAGGCAGTTGCTTGGGGTTCTGCACATCATAAAACCGACCACCCGTAGCGGTGGCAATAACGTTCATACGTCGACGATCCATCGGCGTTCCATGACCACCCACCATGACGGTGCTCACGCTTATCTTGGCCGCCACGTACTGATCAAGCAGCTCCGCCGACGGTGGTGCGGGATCACCATCAGAAATGATGACGACGTGCTTCTGCCCCGCTTCAACACCATCAAGACCATTGAGGGCTAAACGCATGGCGGACGCAAAGGTCGGCATGTCGCCATACTTGAGCGACGCGGCTGCGCGTAACGCCCCGCGTTTGTCCCCGGCCACTTGCATCGGATAGGCCCACTCGGTTCCGCCGGCACGGTTCTCGAACTCAACAATGCCCACATAGTCCAAACTCGACAATGCTTCGATTGCAGACTCAGCAACTTTGCGGCCCCAGTAATTTCCGCGCGGCATTTCGCATGAATGCAAGATGATGGCGAGTGCTCCGCGACGTACTTGTCGCTCGGCAGGCGGATCAAGTCCGACCGGTAAAATCTCTGCAATCCGAGATCCAATCCAGCCACCGGCACCAAATGCTGTCGGGCCGCCTGTCATGAGCAATCCGCCGCCACCGTCCTGGACCCACGTCGCAAGCTCAGCATCGACGTGGTCAGGCAGACTCCACCGAGGCAGATTCACCAGAACGATTGCATCCCATGCTGCAAGCGCCGTTGG